>CAIVGA010000030.1 GCA_903905325.1 uncultured bacterium | reverse complement strand
ATATACATAATACGTCCAAACTAAAGAAATGGCGCAGTGGACTTGCCAAATCTCTATTCCATGATAACATACGTCGACATTAACTATATGGCAAAAATCTGTGCAGTTACAAAGAGAGGTTCGATTTCAGGAGGAAGATACTCCAATCGTACTCGTGCTACCCAATTCAATCCTTGTGGAACTGTTCGCCGTTACCCAAATCTCCAGAAAAAGAAAATTTACGTTCCAGAATTGAAGAAAACTGTCACTATTACTGTATCTACACGTGGCCTTCGTACTATCCAGAAGAATGGAGCATTTCGTACTCTCAAGAAAGCAGGAATAATTTAAGATCAACTCCGGTGACCTACCAATCAGCTCCGAACAGGAGTTTTTTGTAACAAAAAAGGGGCCGAGGGCGCCCCATGTAAACTTGCACTTCTTTTTCGCTATTCAGAATGGCGTTAGCGTGACTTGACCGAGAACTCTTCGGCCATTGCCCGTTCCACCGTTGTGGTGTCGAAGGCCTTAATCAGCCAATAGTGGTAGCCGTCATAGCCGATCAGCAGCGAATCACCACGACGTGAAACGACCCGGACGTTCCATTCCCACTTCTCCACTTCTGCAATGATGAAGAAGTTGATGAAGAGCCCAGATAGATATGCCCGATGCAATTCGAGCTTCACATCATCTGGAATGAGGCCACTGAAACGCGCCTTGAGCTGAATATTGAACGAGTCAATAATACGACCTCGTCCAAGTTTCTCCATTTGCATCTTGCCGTACAACTTCACTTTTCCCACGATGTCGTTGTAGCACGTGCTCATCTCCTGAGGCATGCGTGGCGTCATGGTTACGTGGAGTTCAGGCAAGGACTGACTGCGTTGCAAACGCGCAATACGATCTTCGAGCGTTGATGACTCCGCAGGTGTTATGGGTGACTCGTAGATCATAGCCCCTTCGAACCCAGCTTCGGTGATCCCTGGGTGAAACACCATCAAGCGGGGGAAACCCATTTCATCCCGCCATGTCAGAGGTGAGAGATCCTGAAGCATATACTCGCCTTCAGAAAACTCATACACCTTTTGGCGACGTTGCAACATCGCACACTTTCTGGTTGCCTTTTCCCGGGCAACAATGATTTCAGATTTTGCCAATACTTCAATCGGCAAGACCCGACTTGCTACACGACTGATAGCCCGGACCTCTTCCGTAGCGGTTGAGATTTCATCCGGACTAACGTAACCAGAGTCAACCTATCTTGAGGCTGACACAACCACATCGGGTGTATAACCCGGTGGTAACAACAGAGTTTGGTTTTTCATAGAACTAGGTTCCTTTCTATATATAACTATAACTCTTAAAAAATGGAGCGCTAGTAGTTATCCACCTAAAAATTTATTAGTAAGAAAATTGATTGACAAGAGATGTCTGTTTGATATTATTGTAGGTAAATACGGCTTCGGCCCTCCCCTGAAAAGGGGTTAATAGCAAGTACCTTTTTAATTTTAATCTTCTCTAAGAGCGGAAAGTCGGCTCGGCCGCCAGCGTTCGCTTCATAGCGGATATGCCGATGGAGGGACTGCTTTATCTTATGATAAAACTGCCGTCCTCCAGAGAAGATTAAAGTTCGAAAGGTATTTTTGTTTTCCAGTAAAAATAGTTACGATAAGGTGTCCGTACTCTGGTTTAATTTCTAATATAACAACGTGATTTTTATTGTCACCATCGGATTGAAGTTTCTTTGACAGAACATATCTGTTCTTGGTTTTTCCTTTTCTAATTTCATCTGGCTCACATAGCGTAATTTTTGTTTGATTTATAAAAACATCTACAGCGATACCTTTGTCTATTAGGTGTTTCAGTGATCTACGAGTGAAATAAGCTTGATCATCAACTACGTGTGTAATATTTAGTACAGCTTTTGATATTTTAAAACCAGTAGGAATTATTTTATCAGGCATCTCAATAAGAACTCCTTTAGGACTTAGCAACAGTTCATGCAAAGTTTTTAGAAAAATATATTCGTTATTCATTGATCTTTTTTATGCTTATTACTGTTCCTTCTGAGCTGATTTTTACCGTCCCAACTTCCCTAATATTCAATGTTATATTTGGAGTCGTGCTCGAAGAAATCATTAGTGTACTATCCAACACGGAGCCTGTTTTTGCTTTCGTCACGGCTTTTGAATAGATGATATTTGCTGGTGAAACCTTTTCTAGAAAAACTGGAGCTAGATTACTAACGATAGGGTTTTTTGAAATAATAAGTACGTCAACACTTGAAGTTGCACTCGTGGATGCAATAAATTTCTGGATTTTAGGCGTAACAGCCCCAATAACCATCACTGAAGTAGAACCATAAGAGATACTAAAAACTAACTCTGGTGCACTAGCTTTTGAATATGAGAAATTTTTGGGCATAGAACTCGAAAAATCAGTTAGTGGAGTATTAGTTGCTACTGGGAATAAAATATTCGCGGTAACAGGAATTCGCACATTAGAAATTGAGGTTGATGTTGATGTTATGACAGGCAAAACTCCTTCATCAAAAACCAATTTGTCATCGGCCACAACTTTCTTTATCGGAATTTTTAAACGCTCCACAGTCTCAATAAAAGTTTGGTAAATTTGATCCGTTGAACTCCCCAAAGAAACTCCAGGTACAACTATTTCACCAACTCCATATCTCTCAACCACATCAATCAAACCTGAAACGTGAGCACTGTCGGGACGTGTAACCATAACAGTATCAATACGTCTTGAATAAAACGGAAGGATGCTGCTGATATGACGAATAATTTCCGAGTTGGTTCCACCATCAACTAGAATACGTTTGTCACTTGGTGTACGAATAAATAAAGCCTGCCCTGTTATAAATGGAATTACATATATTTCTAGAATTGGTGGTCGCTGATTTTCATACCAAACATATACAGAAGTACCAAAAAGAACCATAGCTGTACACGTAGCACCGATAATGACTGGCTTTGATATGATTCTTGCCATTACAGCCATTAAATAAGCATAGACTATACTAATGAAGTTTCCGTGAAGAAATTCTAAATTTCGGCCAAATATTTTATGAAGATTTACCAAAGATTTCCTAAATTTTGACAGGAGAAATTATAAATAAGTGATATAATAGCGGTATAATCAATAAAAATATTACAAAACACATATTACAAAAAACATGAAAACATTCACAGCAAAAACCTTTACTATACCGACCCTTAAGGGAATTTCAGCAAAAAATATCGAGGAACATCTAAAGCTTTACACAGGTTATGTAAAAAATTCCAACTCATTGTTAGAAACCTTGGGTCAACTAAGCAAAGAATCGGAAAAAAATGCATATCTTATCGGTGAACTCGGTCGTCGTTTTAGTTTTGAATTCAATGGCATGAGAAACCATGAACTTTATTTCGCTTCATTAGAAGGTGGCACAAAGTTACTTGGTGCTTCAAGTCAGCTGAAAAAAGCTATAGAAAGTGAATGTGGATCGTTCGAAGGATGGTTCTCTGCTTTCAAAAGTTTAGCAATGACGCGCGGAATCGGCTGGGCCGTGCTTTGGTACGACAGAAAAGATCAACGTTTACTCGCATCTTGGGTTGATGAGCAACACTTGGGACAACTACAGGACTGTGTTCCTATTTTGGCACTTGATATGTGGGAACACTCTTATGTTGCTGACTATCAGCCATCCGGAAAGAAACAATACGTGGAAGATTTTTTTGCAAACTTAAATTGGGAGGTTATTGAGAAAAATTTTGTAGAAGGAATCAAATAGCGACCATTGAAAGTCGTCATTATAGATGACTTGACACTTTGTAATATTCATTCTAGTATCAAACTAGATGAAAACTAAAAACATAATCCTATCAGCCTTCAAAAAGTACGGCAGATATCACCGTAATTCCGGTGAACTAGCCGCTGCCCAGCTGGATCAAACTACCCTCGGCAAGTTTGTTGTTAGGCAAGAAATCTTTCCTTGCACCATACCATTAGTAGGTGAAAACCGCGGACGGCACCTCTTCGAGAGAGCTCGGACGTTCAATGCCTCTGCGATTATTTGTCTGGGCATGGCATCTGGAAAAAAAGGTCTTTGCATCGAAACAAGGACCATGAATGCAATCAATAATGAAAAATATTGTCCAGAGTTAAGTGGTCAACCTATCGACTCGAGATTTGCTTACAGACGTGTCCTCGATCTAGACCTTAGAGTCTGGCACATGGATGACTTGTTGATCGGACGCGATAAAACAGAGTTGCCACCGATCAAAGTGTCCACAAACCCAGGCGGTGGTTGGTGCAATCACCTGATTTGGCAACTGCGAGCCGCCCAACTTGAAGATATCGAGTGTGCTTCAATTCCGTTCATTTTCATCCACATTCCCTGTTCACCAGAGTGTGTTGGAGGTAACATGGAATTCAAGAGGCAGAGAAAATCTACGCTCAAGGTTTCTCAAATAATTCAAGGATTGGAGACAATCCTAAGAATCGCAACCATATAAACCGTCATCCGACTGACGGTTTTTTTATTATATACCAATACACCGCCAGGAAAATGGTATAAAAAGCCACGACGATCCACCCTGAAAAAGAAGGGATATGAAAAGAAGCAAATGGAATTCGTGCAAATTCCTGTATGATAAAAAGTACATATGACAGCAAAAGATGAGAACCCCAGCTCATAACAGTTGAGACTGCTCCTGATACAAAACCTGTGGCTCCTGTTAAAAATACGAACAACATAGTGAGCGGTATAAATGGCAAGACGAGAATATTAACAACAATACTTATAACAGATACTTGTCCCATTAGATAAATAATCAATGGTGAAACAAAAATTTGTGCTGCCAATGTAGCAGCAACAATGCTACGAATACCAAAACGATCTGTAATAAATCGCAGACGCTTTTTTAACGGGTTCATGAGAAGAATCATGCCTAGTGTTGCCAAACACGATAATTGAAATGCAGAATCGTGAAAAAGTATCATCGGACTTTGTATAACCATAAGTAGTACGACAAATATTAGGGCGCGAACTGAACTATAGCCACGACGAAAAAGATCCGCGACCAATGCAATACTAGCCATTGAACACGAACGAATAACTGTGGCACTTCCACCAACTAGTACGGCAAATAAAATAAGTCCGATACCTACGAACAAAATACTCCATATTCTAGGGAGAAATGAGAACATCCGTCTAAGAGAAGCGACGACAATGGCAACATGAAAACCTGCAAAAATAATAATATGAATCAATCCCACAGTACGAAAATCATCTAGTAATTTTGGATCAATAGTACTTCTCTCACCCACCACAAGACCAGTTGCAAACGACGCTTGTGGCTCACCAAGAACTTTATTGAGATTAGATATAAAAGTGTGTTTGATAGAATACAGTCTGCCTGTTGTGTAACTTAAAATATTTTGTAACCAGTTATTTTGTGTTGAATTGGCTTTCGTAAGTGAAACTATTCCACTTTTTATTTCATAAAAAATATCATCCTTGGCTAGATAGCCTTTGTAATCAAAAATGCGACCATCAGTACTAGAAAAATTGAACGGAGAAGATAAGTTCCCGCTAAAATTTACCTGATCTCCGAGACTAAAACGTGGATAAGCTTTTGTTTTCAATCGAATTAAAATACCTGTAGCGCAAACGTGGCTATTTTCAGAATTTAAAGTCATTTCTTGCACATTTATGACTAAAATTTGACCTGTGTCTTTAATAACCGGATTTGCAAAGGCTGTACCAACTCCAGATACAGACTGTCTCAAACATATACCAACATCGGGCTTATTTTGAATGAAGGAAAAAGTCACCCGTACACCAGCAATGCTGATTATCAAAGACCAGAAAAGTAATACACCAATTTTCATAATGCGCTTACCTCTCAAAGACTTTGGATCTTCGTTCTGCTCATCCATATCAACCAATCATAATAGAGTAGTCTAAATTCCTCGTGAATTTTTTATGAAATTTTACAGAAGAATTTATGAAGATTTCCTAAATTTTTGGACTATTTCGGTTTGATCTGCTGGATCTAAAGCTTTTTTGAACTGAACACCGCGAACACCCTTCACTCTTGCTTCACACTCAGCCCACGTTTGATGAATCTTTGTCACACCATTTACACAACTAACATAAGAATAAGCTTTTGCGCGCGAATGGGATGAGGTAGCCTTCTTGTGTGCAATCTTTACAACCATTTTGTCGTAATCGTGCGAAATATCTGTAATATTTTTGTGACCATAATCACGAAGAAGCCCTTTGAAAAGCAGAACTTTTTTACCATCAGCAAATTCAGTTGCGATTTCATCACACCTTTCATTTCCAACCACACCAACGTGACCGCTTACGTATTTCCAAACTATTTGGCGTCCCGCAATTTCCGCATCAAGTTTAACCCAAAGATCTTTATTTGAAACATCTTTTTTTTCTTTTGTTACCCACCCATTTTTCTTCCATCCGTGCACCCATTTTGTAATACCATTTATTACATAAGAAGAATCTGTATATAAAGTGATAGATGAACCAACTGGAATATGAGCAAATGACTTTATTGCACCAGTAAGTTCCATTCTATTGTTTGTAGTAGGATTTTCTGCACCACCAAGCTCTGTAACGTCAGGCTCATTCTTTGCATGAACCCCTCTCTCACCACAGATTATCGCTCCCCAACCACCAGGACCAGGATTACCACGCGAAGATCCATCAGTAAAAATTATATAGCTCGCTATTTTATCGCCGTTTTTTTCACCTTGATTCATGACGACCATTATAGCAGACTCACGTATTTACTTTTTCTCAAATAAGGAGTAATCTCGCATATGGAATTGACAATCCAATTATGCAGAAACGCATCAAGTTGAAACAAAAAACTAGGGAGATTGAAGTTTATGCCACTACAAGTCGCCAAAGTAAAAAACGCAGTGAGACGTGAATTGCCAAAGTTTGGCATCATTGGTATTTTAAATCCAATTGAAACTGTCCTTGAACTAAGGGGAGGCCTTGCTCTCACGGGAGGTGCGAACACAATTGAAATCCAACTCCATAAGTGTCGTATCGGAACTAGCGGTCAACACATTATGGCCAGTGAATTAGCTCAGGTAATCACTGATTACTTTTCTCGACCAGGATCAAAACCGATTATCCTTACGGACCCAATAATCAAAGACAAAAATGGAGTGTGTGATATATCAATAAAGGATCAGGTGAATTTCTGGTTAGATCTACCTGATATTCTTGTTGATATTATCAATGATCCACAGAAGTTGATTTACGTTGACATGGACCTTAACCTCATCAGACAAGTAGCGAAGTTGAGCCGACAACAAATCTTTCCTTGGGAAAAGGTTATTGTGTCACAACATTACACAGCCAATACCCCACAAGATAGTGAGCTGCGTCAGATACTTTGTGAGATGGAGACAACAAAGGCACTCGCTGGCATAGTACTCACAACACTTGCGAAAGACGAAGGGGATGTTGTACAACTTGAACGTCTCTACAAAAATCGTACTGACAAACGTCCACTAATAGCATTTGCAAAAGGTGAGGCCGGACAAAGCAGTCAAATCGAATGTTTGACTACTTGGGGCGGCGCTGGCACTTACGCGTACATTGGTGGACGTGGCAAATCAACAAACGGAATGTTGACTGTTGAAGAGATGTCAGAGATTCCACGTGTTCGAGAAGCGCTTGGACGTAAAAAGAAATAGCAAAGTTTGTGCAAAAACATGACTCGTGGAGGAAGCTGTCACCTACAGCCCTCCTCGAGTTTTTTATTTGAATCAAATATTTATTTCACTAACACATCAACTACTCTCAACCTAAGCTCTGTGCGACCTCTATACATAGATTTTTCGAGAGAAGCAACGAGGTCGATAGTAACGCCCGGGGTAAAGATTCCACCAGCAGACCCGGCCGACACGCCACCATTTTCACTTGCCCACTTTTCTTCAACGCCAAAAAATGAGATTGCAGAAATTCGTCCGCCACCATAATTTTGACCAGAACTATCACGAGACCCAATGTTGTTGGCTAGATTAAACGTAAACTCTATATGCTCCGATCCTTTACCAAACTTTCGAACAGAGCTTGGTTTCACATCTTTAAATAAGAAAATAGGTTTACGATTTCCAACACCAAATGGCGCCAACTGATTTAAAGAATTAAAAAGCGACATACTAATATCATTCAAAGAGAGTTCGGCATCGATAATTCCATCTTCTTCATCACCAGTAGAAGCTGGTGCACCACCAATACTTTTCATAGCCTCAATCATTTTTTGTTCAAAATAATGAATTTCGTCATTTGATACAGCAAAACCACCAGAATGTTTGTGTCCGCCAAAATGGGTCATAACACCAGTTGGTAAAGCGCGCATCAATTCCACAACACTAGTCCTTCCTTCTGATCTACAAGATCCTTTTATCAAATTATCTCCGTCACGGCCCCAAAGAAAAACTGGTCTATCAAACTCTTGTGCACAAGAATTCGCTGCAAGACCGAGTAAAGATGGTCGCCAATCAGGATTTCCGAGAACAATTACGCTAGGAATTTCGGCGCCGTGTCGATCTCTTACGATCTTTTTTATTTCTTTAACCAAAGAAGCTACGATTCCCTTTCTTTCATTATTTATATGATCCAAGTGATCTGCTGAAATATTTGCGGCTTCATCAGTCTCCGCAACAAGAAGATCAAAAGCATCCATAGGCACTCCCATTCGAGAAGCCGCATTGATACGTGGCGTAATCATAAAGGCAATATCGTCTTCACATAAGTTTGGTTGAGAAATTCGTAGTTTTGCCAACAAAGTTTTTAGTCCCTTTCGTGAGCTTTTGCGTAAAACAATCATTCCATAATGGGCAAAGACTCGATTCTCCCCCACAAGCGGAACCATGTCAGACAACGTAGCCATTCCAACAAGATCGAGGAGCCATTTCTCATGATTCTCTGGAAGACCAAGTCTATCTTTTTTCAAAATTGCCTGAATAAGTTTGTAACCAACACCAGATCCACAAAGATTCTTATCAGGATAAGTGCAGTCAGACTGTTTGTGATCGACAATTGCAAAAGCTGGTGGAAGTGCAGGTTTTCCATCTTTTCCAACAGGTGGTTCGTGATGATCTGTGATGATTACGTCCATGCCAAGCTCATTTGCATGCTTCACAGGCTCTACGTCTGTAATTCCGCAATCAAGTGTCACAATTAGTTTCACACCTTTTTCTGCTAGTTCATCTACAGCATCTTTATTCAAGCCAAAACCTTCATCGTGACGATGTGGGATGTATATAATAAAATTTTTAAATCCAATACGTTTGAAGAAATCATGAAACATCGCGGCGCCTGGTATACCATCGGCGTCATAGTCGGAGTAAATAGCGATTTTTTCACCATCTTTTATAGCTTTTACAATTCTCTCCGCAGCTTTCTCGGCGTCTTTTAATAGAAAAGGATCGTGAGTATCCCTATCGTAGTTTGGCTTGATAAACTTTTGAGCGGATTCGGCGTCTACTATGCCGCGATGAAATAAAATCCTAGAAAGAAGCGGTGACTCAAAGTTCATCCTAGTTTGCTCTTCTTGCGTAAGTGGACGTCGAATTGAATGTTTGGGTGACATAAATAGAGTATACCAGAAAGATCAGCTTCAAAAGCAATGACAATTGTTTCTTGTTATAATATAACTATGTCAAAAATAAATGCTGCAGAAAAAGATTGTATTTTTTGTAAAATTATTGCCAAGGAAATTCCTGCACATACAATTTATGAGGATACCAATTTTTTTGCTTTTCTAGATATAAATCCGATTTCACCTGGACACACATTAGTCATTCCAAAGAAACACTTTCGGTGGGTTTGGGATTTGCCAACGGATGGTAATGACGGAGCAAATATCCGTGAATACTTCACTGTTGCAAAAAAGATCGCCCTAGCAGAACAAAAGGCTTTCGAGCAGGAAATGATTCAAAGTAAAATCGTTGGTGAAGATGTTCCTCATGCCCATATTTGGGTCTATCCAAATCCAGAAACAAAAGGTGACAAAAAAGATTTTGAAACAAATAAGAAAAAGCTCGTAGAAGCACTAAAATAAAAAGGCCACCGAAATTAATCGGTGACCAGTGCTCGCGATGAACCTACTTCACACTTTTAAATCCGTGCCCAAGCAACTTCCTTGCCGGCCCAGAACGGAACGATTCCATGAAGTTCATCTGTAATTCTTACGGGTTGAATGTCTGTATACGTGATTGTCCCACTGTTTGGTTGAAGCCCATAATGTTCCGCACCAAACTCGGACATAAAGGACTCGAGGCATTCGATTTTCCGGCATCTGTGAAATACCTCGACGAGTAATGGAACCAAAACTGGCGCATTCCAGACTCCAGCGCACCCACAACTGCATTCTTTTTTGCCACGCAAATGTGGTGCTGTATCACTTCCCAGGAAAAACTTCTTTGATCCAGAGAAAGCAGCTGCCAGCAACGCTTCACGATCTGACACATTTTTGGCGACAGGTTTACAATAATTATGCGGATTCAAACCTTCCGCACCATTGTGTTTGTAGGCCAAAATATCGTCAACGGTCAGTATCAAATGATGCAACGTGATAGTGGCTGCAACACCGTCGCGTGCAGACATAACAGCATTAACTGCGTCGCTTGTCGTAATGTGTTCAAGCGTGATTTTCAACTCCGGCAAATCTGATGCCAGTTTATTGAAAATCGCTAGAAACGCACTCTCACGACGAAGAATTGGTACCCCAGGAACTTCACCGTGTACCGAGAGAACCATACCGCAATTGGCCATGGCACGAAAAACTGGATACAGCTTCTCGATATTTTCTACCGATACACCGTCTTCCGAGTTTGTGGTGACGCCTTCCGGATACAGTTTGACAGCGATGGCACCAGCTTCAAATGCATCTTCAATCATCATTGGAGTTGTGTCTCCAGTAAGCTTGATCGTCATCAACGGTTGAAACCGTTCGTACGCACTAGCCACCTTCAATGGCTTGAAACAATCATGAACAGCTTTCATGATTTCAGTCTGATATCGCCGCACATCATCACCAGTCAAAATCGCCGGCGTTGTATTCGGCATAACCAATGCACGACGAAAAACTCCCGCCGTATATGACACAACTGTTTTTAACATTTCTCCTTGACGAAAATGCACGTGCATATCATCAGGCGTTCTGAATGTGTATTCCATGTTACCGCTCCTTGTGTTTTGCTCTCTTGTGTTGTGGCTTGTAAGCCTTTTGTGAGTTCAGTGTCTTTGACAAGATTTCCATAATACAAATAAAAAAGCAAGTGTGTCCGTAGACGCACCTGCTCTATACTTACCAAGCTCGTTCGCAGTTGATTTTAGCGAATTATTCGTCTGGCTTCACGAACTACCTCGACAATATTCCATGGGCGTAACATTACAATTGAACCGAGGGCAATTGCTTCTATTCTTACACCCTCCTCTTGTTTTACTTCCTGGATCAATTGAACATCTCGTTTGCTCATGATACCACCAACAACAATCAACGGTTTGTGAACGTAACCCTTTGCACGACGTAACCAATCGAGGAGAAGTGGGAATAACGGAGCACCTGATAAGCCCCCACCACCAAACTGCTTTAGTGGTGACTCATTCATTCCAAGCAAATCCTTCCAATCAATATGATTACTTTCGCCGTAAGGCTGTGAACCGTACGGCAATGTGTTTGTCAGACAGATTGCATCAACGTGCTTGTGACGAGATATAGCATGTGCTTCGTCAATACTGACAAGAATATTGATTTTGAATATTTGAGGAATACCCAAAATCGCACCTGCGTCTGCCATATTGTGCACCTCCTCCACAATGTTCCCCATCTTTACTTTTACATTGGGACAAGAAACATTGTTCTGAAGGGCCACCTTGCGACCACTGGCGTAGAAGTATGGTAGATGATCCTTGAGCAAAGCCACAAAACACTGATATTCTTTCAAGCGACCTTCTGCCGTAGGCGCCACAGACATAAACGACAATGTGAACGTATCAGTCCATTTTTGCCAGATTCCTCTTTCGAGTAAAGCCTGCGCACCTGGACCTGACAAGCCCAAAGCGTTCATTGCCAACGCTTTACGTACGTCAACTTTCGGTCTAATGGTAATTTAAGCAGTCTGTTTGCGTAGTATTTCAGTAGTAATCTTCCTGATTCTTTCTTTGTTTTTTCCCCGATGCGCGCCCAAAAGATTCTTGAGGCGACTCCAATAACCATCCAATGAATTAGTGGTGTT
>CAIVGA010000029.1 GCA_903905325.1 uncultured bacterium | reverse complement strand
TTCTCAAACTTAGCACCACCGCTCAAATCAGCCAAAATATTGGCAATTCCAGTGTCAGAAAAATATAGTTTCTGAGCTTTAGTTATTTCCTTTTCTCTACTTTCCGTAAATACAGAAATTCTATGGATCAGATAGGTATCCTCAAGAAATTTCAAATAATTTTTCAAGGTAACATTAGTAATCCCAACAATGTTTGATAACTTAGCGTAATCCATCCTTGACCCCACACGTTCGGCTAAAATTTTTACTAGTTTATAGAAATCTTCTTTCTTTTTGAAATCAGATAGGGTTTCTACATCGATATTGATGTAAGAGTTGATAATATCTTTAAGCATCTCTTTTTTCATTTCCAGTGAATGAGCCAGAACAACTTCAGGAAAACCACCGTATTCAATAAATTCATCGTAATGCAGTTTGAGAGCAGAATATCCAGATTCTGCTATAGTCGAGATAACAAAATCATTGTTGATATGTTTGACGCTTTTGAAATCCAGGAATTCCCAAAAATTGAGAGGGTACAATTCAAATATAATTTTTCTACCAGACAAAGATTCTGTAAAAAGATTCTTCATATAATAAGAGCTAGACCCAGTAACAATAAATTTAATGTCGTTGTGATCATAGAGGTATTTGATGATTCCTGGTAATTCGGGGACAAGCTGAATCTCATCTATGGCAATATACATCTTTTTACCTAAATCTAAACCTCTCATACTCCTCAATTGGAGCAAAATATTATCAAAGTTCTTATCACTGAATATTTCCCTATTTTCAACCTGCTGAAGATCTATATATACCTTGTTGTCGGATGTTATTTCCTTGAGCAACTCCTTAACAAGAGTGGTTTTTCCGACCCTCCTCATACCTGTTATAACGATTATTTGCCTCTCTTTCAGATAATTTCGTATATTTTTGTGAATTTGTCGTTCTATAAACATGTTATTTTAAGCCATATTTTGATGATATTTACTAAAGTATAAGTACACTTATATAAAAGTTAATACAAAACATAAGTATACTACATCATATCAATTCCGCAACTGTCTTCTCATACTTCCTGAAAACAAGAAACGCCAAAAAAACTGCAAATATTATACCTAGCAATAGCCAGACAAAGTGTCCAAAAGTAGCGTAATGGTCATATATCAAGGCCTGCTTAGCAAAATGAATAAGAAATGCAAAAGGATTCATGAGAATGAGCGATTGAATCTTGAACGGCATCAGGCTCAATGGATAAACAACGGGGGCTGAATACATAACGAGTTGCAAAAGCACCTCCCATGTATTTCCTAGATCACGAAAACGCACATAGAATGGCGCCGTGAGAAAAGAAAAGGCAACTGCAAGAACATATAAAATGATGGAGTAGGTGATAAACATAAATATCCCGAGCAGACTAGGCATCTTATGATAAACAACAAAAAAACCAGCGAGAACAATTAGATTCATACCATAAATAAATAAGGCATTCATAGTCGATCCGAGAACAATAGTCCACCTAGGAACATAGATTTTTGTCACTAACTGTGCCTTGGAAACTAGCGACATCATTCCAGTCATCGTAGCTTCTGCAAAAAACTGGAACAGGAGTATAGCCGTCAAAAGTTCCAGAGGATAATATGGATTATTCGGACCACCCAGATTGAAGAGGTGAGAGAAAACAAAATTCATAATCATAAACAAGAGAAGAGGTTTCAATATCACCCAAACGTAACCCAAAACACTAGCGTGATAGCGTAATTTAAAATCGGTCTTAGCCAAGCGCCAGACCAATTCCCTATAATTTTCATGACTTTTTGACGTTTTTATCATAGGATAAGGGGGTAGCCACCAGAATGAGCGCTTATTATAGCGCTCTGTTATAATAACTTCAATGAATAAACACTTTTTTAGAAAAATCGTATTGGTAGGCATTTTTATCGTACCGTTCGTTTCTCTTATTAATTTCAACTCTTTCGTCTTTCCTTTTGTGACCAGCAAGGCTTTTTTCTTCCGAATTCTTATTGAAATCCTCGCAGGAGCCTGGGTTATGCTCATCATCCTCGATAAACAATATCGTAACCGATGGAATTGGCTACCAATCTCACTATGCGCATTTCTTGCAGTCGTCACAATAGCGGATATTTTTGGGGTCAATACTTACACGAGCATTTGGGGAACATTTGAGCGTATGGATGGACTTATAAACCTCCTACATCTAGGCGTCTTCTTCTTTATTGCCAGTTCAATCTTGTCTACAGAAAAACTTTGGGACCGTTTCTTCAATACCACAATCGGTGTCAGTGTAGCCATGAGCTTATATGGAATATTACAATTGGTCGCAAAATTACCAACCGAAATATCTGGCCGTATAGACTCAACAATAGGAAATGCAGGTTTCTTCGCGACATTTCTTCTCATAAACATTTTCTTGGCGCTTTACATGCTTATAAAGAGCGAAAAACTTAATCGGGCTTACATCCCCATCATTATTCTTCACCTGATTGCCTTGTTCTTTACAGGTACCCGAGGTGCCGTCGTGGGTCTAGTAGCAGGAATAATAGTAGCAGGGGTCATCATATCCTTATTCGCAAAAAATTATAGAAAGTTACGTATCGTCTCTATCACAGTAATCTCAGGAATAATAATTTTGGTAGGTATATTCTTGTTTATCAAAGATCAACCATTTATAGAACAGAATCCTATCCTTGGTCGCTTTGCAGCCATTTCTACTCAAGATATACAAAATCAAAACCGACTAAAAGTCTGGGCTATAGCTCTTACAGGTATCAAGGAACGTCCTATCCTTGGTTGGGGTCAGGAAAATTTCAATACAGTTTTTCAAAACAATTATCAAGCATCTTTATACGCCGATGAAGTCCGATTCGATCGCACCCACAACATAGTCCTAGATTGGCTAATGAATGGAGGAATACTCGGCCTTATCGCCTATTTGGCAATATACGCCGTCGCGCTATTTTATATCTGGTTAAATAGACGCGCTGATTCGGCTGCAAAGAATGAACCATGGACAATCACCGAGAAAAGTTTATTCACCGGACTTTTGGTTGCGTATTTCGTAAACAATCTATTCCTCTTTGATAACTTAACTAGCTATATCTTGTTTTTCACTTTTCTAGCTTATATATATTCAAAAACAATCATCCATGCAGAAGAAGAACCGATAGCTGCCACAGAAAATATCAATAAACTCAGCAAGAAAAAAGAACGTGAACTAGAAGCAGAAAAGCGCGATCTCGCTGGTACATTTATTATTCCGGTCGCCGTCGTCGTTGTATTTTTGATTTATTATATTAATGCAAATGCGATTATGGCCGCGTTTGATGATGCACAAGCTCATGCATATATACCCATTGATGCAGCAAAAAGTTTGACCTTATACAAAAGCGCTCTAAATTATGGCTCATTCGGTGGAGATGAAATTCGTAGAGACCTTATCACGTCTGCGGTAGATGTCGGAAATAATCGCGAAATCAGTGCTCAAACCAAGCGAGGATTCTTCGATCTTGGCCACACTGAAATGAATACTCAGATTCAAGAAAATCGTCTTGATGCCTATGATCTATACCTCACTGGCTATTTTCTTTACACTTATGTGTACTTTGACGAAGCATTAAATGTACTCAATAAAGCTCATGAACTTTCTCCGAATCGACAAAGCATTCTCGTAAAGATCAGCCAGATATACATGACAAAAAATGACTATTTGGCAGCATTAGCTTCAGCAAAAAATGCCTTTGAACTAGAACCAAAGTACGACGAAGCAAGAATTGCTTACGCCGTGACCTTGATCTATACCAAAAACTTTGATGATGCTACAAAAATTCTAACAGAAAGATATGGGACCACTTCAGTTGATGATCCATCAATTGTTCGTGCTTATAAAGATACGGGTTACCAAGCAAAGTGAGCAAAAGCCTTGTTGGCTTCGGCCATTTTGTGAACATTTTCACGCTTCTTGACGGCTTCACCTTCATTCTTTGAAGCAGCAATGATCTCATCGGCGAGTTTCATATGCATTGGCTTACCTTTTTTGCTACGAGCTGCGTCGATAATCCATTTCATAGACAAAGCGAGCTTGCGTTCTGGACGAACTTCACGAGGAACCTGATAGTTGGCACCACCGACACGGCGTGAGCGAACTTCCATGGCTGGAGTTGTGTTTTTGAGCGCAGCTTCGAAGACATCGAGAGGAGCTTCTGTCTTGGCTTTATCCTTGATCTCTATCATACAATCAGCGACGATCTTTCTGGCGACGTTTTTCTTACCAGACTCCATAATATAGTTTGTAAATTTGGACAACTTCAATGACTGATAGTTTATATCAGGCTTCAATTCTCTTTTGATGTTTAATTTTCTTCGCATGGTATTTTGGGGAATTTAAAAGTTTAAAAAGGTCAGCGTTGCAAAATTATGCAACCTTTGTGGCCTTTGGACGCTTGTTTCCATATTGGCTGCGACCTTTTCTGCGAGCTTCAACACCGGCACAGTCCAAAACTCCACGAACTATAGAATAGCGGAGTCCGACGTCTTTGACGCGACCACCACGGAGCAAAACCACTGCGTGCTCTTGGAGGTTATGTCCCATTCCTGGAACGTAAGCTGTGACTTCAACACCATTGGTAAGACGCACACGAGCAATCTTACGAATAGCTGAGTTAGGCTTCTTTGGTGTCTTGGTTGTAACTTTCACACATACACCACGCTTGAATGGTGCAGGGAAAAATACTGGACGATTTTTGATCGTATTGAAAGTACGAGTAAGAGCAATAGACTTTGACTTGGCCTTAAAGCGCTTACGATGTGACTTGGTCAACTGGTTAATTGTAGGCATTTATAAATTGGGTGAAAAACGCTTAGCCTGTGGCGTGAGCGACTTTTCGTTATGGCAATCCTGAATTATTCACCTGAGGAAGACTTGAGATGGTTTGGTAAATTACCGAACCGGCCGACCTAGATTACTCATTCTTGCCTTGATAATACACACATGCTCAATAGAGCAGTGGGGGTAATGTAGCACAAGAGAGGGTGGGTGGCAAGAATAACAAAAAATATAAAGGAAACCGCATTCCCTCTGGAGAGTAGTGCGCGTAACAGTCTAGAAACTGGAGGACTGTGAAGGACGTTAGAACTTTGTTGGAGGAGAATAATGCATATGTTTACATACCAAATCTATTCCACTCGTCCCAAGATCCTAAACCCATCGCCAACTGCATCACAAAGAAAGTTTTCTAATTGGCTATAATCCTCTTTGGTCTGAGCCTTATATAAATATGTGTAATAAAGCCTCTTCGTTTCTTGATGAATGACTGCTGGAAAAAAATTCGCACTAAGTAGCATGGCATTCATAAGAAGACGTCCGATGCGACCATTGCCATCTGAAAATGGATGAATTTGTTCAAATTTGGCATGAACACTGGCAGACAAAGCGATAATATCTTTGGTTCTATTATTGATTAGATCTAAAACTTCCGGTATTAATTTATGAATACTCATGTGATTGGCGGTTGGCAAGTCTACACCAGTGATTCTAACGCCGTGATTGCGATATGAACCAGCATCTGGACGAATACCGTTCATGAGGATGCTGTGGAGTTTTAAAACCAAGTTCTCGTCGATCTTTCCTTTTTTTGAAACAAAATCAAACAAATAATTCAATGCGGTTTGATGGTTCTTTGCTTCAAGCTGTTCAGTCAAACTTTTATTAGGTAAGGCAACATTGTCAAATAGAACCGCCGCCGTGTCCGGTTCAGTAAGTGTGCTCCCTTCTATGCTATTACTGTGATATGTTAGTTTGAGAATAAATTGGTCACGAATATCTGGGTGATTAAGAATCTCATTAATAATACTTTTGTGTTGATGTGACTGTGTAGACAAGACCTCCTTTTTCGCTGTTAGTTGATCAGTAGGAATTACCTTCTGGCCAGTCACCTCCAAAAAGAGCTCATCTATAACAGTCAACATCTTTGGTCTAGGAACTGATTTGCCAGTCCACCAGCTATTGAATGCAACAAAAGACACACCAAATCTTTCAGCCAACTTAGTCTGTGTCAGTCCTAGTTTATTTTGGATTATCTCTAGTTTTTGACGAATAGTCATGTGTTTAGTGGCCAAAGTGGCCACTTTGCTATAATAGCAAACTTTATAAAGTTACGCAATATTAGTAATTCTTATAAAGTTCCTAGTATACTGTCTACTAGGAACCAACGGATTAATGGTGGAGATTAATGAACGAAGTTTTATCCTCGTACTTGGAGGTATACCCTATTAGATGTTAACTATGTTAATGATGTTAATAAAAAGAAACCGGCGACCCCATTGCTGGAATCGCCGTTTCAGATTGCTAGTGGCCTTGTAACCACTATGGTATAGGAGAGAACCGCCAACCACCCCTGTCAACAACCCGGTTTTCCGTGATTGAGAATTTCATTGTCTCATCATTTCGACCGAAAAAGTTGAGGGTATTGCCAGTCCATCTCACTGAACACCACTCAGGTAACACCAACCACTTGCCAAGACTGATCGAATACAAACCAATTCCTCCTCCTGGATACATCCAGAGAAACATTGGACCATCGTTGCTGACTAACCAACGATCATTGGTCTGATCAACTGGGTGAAGAGCGAAAGCGTGTAAAGACTCGCCCAGACTCTTCCTCATTAACTTCTGAAGTTTTGTAAGCATATCTATCACCTCCTGAAAATATAGTAGTATGCACAATACCCTTGTGTCAACCCAGCCAAAATCACGTTCGAACCTCCCCATGGCTAAAAACCTAGCTCGTTTGCCACAAAAACCAAAAAAACCCTGAAAATATCAAGGTTTTATGTGCTAGTGGAGATGGATGAACGAAGTTAGAACCTTTATTATTAATCGCCATAAACAAACCCCTCCCCGATCTTCCACACCCCTTTTTCTCGAAAAGCTGGAATATTTTGTCGACGAGCAGCATTCGATATGGCTGAAGCAGACTTACCATTTTGTTTTACATAGTCTGCCAAGGTAATAATCTTTTCGCCTTTTAAATACGTAATCCTTTTATAAAGAGACTCTGTGAGTGCAAGAGTAAGAATCTTCTCCATTTTCTTCTTTGCCTTATTTTCTCGATATGCCGGAAAAGCACTATAGTATTCTTTTTTCTCCTTATCACGAATAATAATTCCTGGAAAACCAAGTCTTAGCAGCTGATAGTTTATAAGTACGCGACCAATACGGCCATTACCATCATTGAATGGATGAATAGTTTCAAACTCAAGATGAAATCTAGCGATCTTATCAACAAAGAAACCACCAATATCTCCGGTATACTCAGAAATCAGCACTTCAACCATCCTCTCAACATGTTCCGGGGCAGGAGCAACATGAGTACCTACTCGTACATATTCACCAGCTTTTCTAAAGCGACCAGCAACATCATCTCTAATACCACTTATGAGCATATTATGGAGAAACAAAATAACCTCCTTGGTCACTTCCGTTTCCTGAGATTTATTTCTTATATAAGCAACGACTCGAGCTAGATTTTTTGCTTCAAATACTTCTCGGACTGAAACTTCCCTAGACACTTCCATTTCCAAAAGGATTTTTTCTGTTTCCTTGAGCGTAAGAGTAGAATTCTCAATAGCATTTGAGTTATAAACCGCCTCGGACACCTCAGCTTCATCAACCATTACCAAAAGCGACTCTTTCCCTTTTTTAAGAGTCTCATATTCCTTCTTGAGATTCTGCAGTCTCGTTATAATTGGTTTGGTGACAGACATGGTATTTTGGTGCGTGAAGCTTAACCTTTGAATCCGAACACTTGATAGTGTAGTCTATTCACTACTTTTTGTCAAGTTTTAGTGAATATTAGCGTAAAACAGCCCAAATTCACGCTTTTTTAAACCCCCGCCCCTTTTATTAGACAGCGATTCCAGTTATCAACCTAAACACCCAAGGAATAATTGGCGCTATAAATTGCCATAAGAAAAACACCGCTATAAGTACAAAAACAAAACCATATCTTTCAAGCGTCATACGCAAGCGGCCATATTGATGTGGAAATATTGAAAAAAGAATTTTGGAACCATCTAGGGGAGGAAGTGGTACGAGATTAAATATTGCCAAAGAAATATTTATCATCACTATGTACATCAAAATCTCTATAAAATTTGCCGAACTAAAAATCGTGCCCAAAAAAGTGCTAGGATAATAAACCGCAAAATGAATAATAAGACCAAAGACGACAGCAACTACTATATTTGAAACGGGACCAGCCAAAGCTATTAACAATTCCCCACTACGCTTGTTCTTCAAATTATATGGATTGTAAGGAACCGGCTTTGCCCAGCCAAAAGTGA
>CAIVGA010000028.1 GCA_903905325.1 uncultured bacterium | reverse complement strand
TACTTGGATTGTGAAAGAGTATTGCTCATAATGCTAATAAAACTTTGATATAAATGGAGGCCACTCAGAAGATTTGATTGATAGTGAATTTCAAGTTCTTTAAAACTTTTTTTCTTTTTTAATTTTACCTCAATTAATCCTATTTGCTCAGCAGAACTTAGAGAATATATTTCATCTTTTTTCATGCCAAGTTGAGTTTCTATTGTTGCCAAATAGCCTAAATATGGCTTAATAGATTTGAAATTTTTATTGCCTACGGTCTTCTTAAAGCGCTCAAGCCACTCAATAAAAATGGATTTATTACTCCCTTTCATATACATTCTTTCTTTAGAAATTATTTCCCTTATCATTAAACCGCTAATCAAGACTATCGGCATAATAGAATTTGGATAAAATGACTATCCCATCCAAATGTACATTGTTTGAAGAAAGTTGCAAAAATTGTAATATCCGGGTATCCTTAGAACTGCATTTTACTGGCCATCTCTTCAAACTTACTTGAGTCTATCACTCCCATATAGTGCTTCATTGTCGTTGCGGGATTCTGACCGGTTATAGATGCCACGACATTTATTGGGATACCTCTCGTTATTGCTATCGTAGCGAATGTGCGTCTGCCCATGTGGGTGGATATAATTCTCCACTTTTCGACATGGCTCGGGTCACATATCCCTTTGCGGTATCTGACTAATTCAACAGGTTCTTTCAGTTTAGCCCTTCTGGCGATTTGCTTTATAATTCGGTTTACTGATTGATTCGCCCTTTGAGGAAGAGCAAACTCAGTCTTTTCATACTTATATCTATTAAGTATATAAAGTGCTTCTGGCAATAATGGAATCACTATAGCCCTATTGGTTTTTTGTTGGCGAATGTGTAAGGCATAGTGTATGCCTTCAAGGTCTTTGAACTTGTGTTCCTTTATATCCAGCTTCTTTAAATTTTGCGCATCGGAAAAACGAAGTGCAGTCAAACAACCGAATACAAACAAATCTCTGCAATCGCTCTCAATTCCCGGTTCAACTTCGACTTCAATAAGTCTCTTGACCTCATCCCATTCAAGAAACTTAATTGTTCCTGTTCTCTCGGGTATGGTGAAGGCCTTGTGGGTTTGATTGCTGTGTATACCTATTTTCATAGTATAGTTAAGGAATGTATTCATCCTTTTTTGAATAATATGAACGGTATTGTCACATTCGCCAACCTCGTAGAGGTATTCAGCGAAATCCGCTTTTACTTTATCTGTGAATTCATCAAATGTGATTTTTGTGAGACCGTTTTCAGTACAGAATTTTTTGAAGTGATTGTATGTCGATTTGGCGGACTTAATAGTACCATGTTGGAGGCAAACCGCTTTCAGTTCCAAGTACTTCTCCCACTCTTCAAAAAATGATAGCTTCTTCTTCTCAGGCTCGGCCTTCTTTTCTGGGTTCTTAAGCTGCTCAATAATATACTTGTTATCAATAGGTCGGCCATCAGCAAGTGCCTGCGAATATATCTTGTCGAGTTTCTCTTCGAGCAGGTCTATGTACCTGTTGAGTTCGGCGGCTCTGGGCACGTTTGGTTTTAGCCTTTGTTTCT
>CAIVGA010000027.1 GCA_903905325.1 uncultured bacterium | reverse complement strand
CGCAAACCGATGAGGTAATTAAAGGTTTCCACCAGGTCTATGCTGCGCTCTTCATATGCACCCGCCGAATCCACGGTGACTTTCAGCTTGCAATCAAACGGTTTGTTGAAATGTTCCACCGATAGCAGCGAACCACGGCTTTCGATGTCCAGCAGATAGTGCAACAAATAATCTTCTTGGGCTGACTGCGGCAAGTCCTCGAGCAAGTGTTGTTGTGCTTGGGTCCGGCGTAGTTGCAGATTGTTTAATGTGTCCTCGTAGCTTTCGATTTGGAGAACTTTGAAGGCATGGGAAATGCCGGTATGCGGGGCTGTGGCTTTGCCATCTTTCCAATCGGCGGAATAAACGACCTTCTGGATGCGGGGTTTGATTATTGTCTCGAAATACTCTGCTTGTTCAACAAGAATATATTTACGATTACCTTGATCTTGGCGATTAACATTGATGACAGCATGTCCAGATGTGCCTGAGCCAGCAAAGTAATCGAGACAGATTCGGTGTTCACTTGCCGATTGGGCAAAAAATCGCGCTATTAATGTTGTGGGCTTTGGATTAGAAAAACTCCGAGTCTGCCCAAATAAATTTGCCAATTCCTTCTCGCCGTCGGTGTAGTCATTAACTACCGATTTCGCAACATTGGTTTCAACTTCATGTAAGAAACGCTTTGTTTGTGGAATTTTAGTTTCATCATGCCCCCAAGCAATCCTATGGTCTTCAGCTAGCCCACGAAAACAGCTTTTTTGGTTGCCATATGGAGAATACGGCCAGCTCCAACCTCTTTTTGGAAAAGGACATTCTTTTTTTGTGACTGGATGGACCGGCTTATAAAAACGGAATGCTGGATGACTACTATCCTTAAATTCTGGCTTCTGAGAATCAGCTTTTACTTGAGGCATGGAAGGGTTGTCTTCGCGCCAAACCCAAATTTTAGCTTTTTTAGATTTTGAAATAGATTCTTCTACATAATTACCATTATCGTCTCTGTATTCTGCTCTATTGTAGTTATATATACCTTTCCATTCATCAAATTCATCGTCATTATTTGATGAGCTATGCTTTAACTTACTTCTATGTTCTTTAAATAAATCTCTCAAATTATTCTCAATAATTGAGACTTCTGGATATTGTGAAGTCAATTTATCGATAAGTTCACTTATTTCAAAGTAGCCTGGTTTTGGCTCTCTAAACATTCTGAAATCTTTTTTTGCAACACGAATATCTTTTGCAAAGACTTCAATATATTCATGATTTGTTGAAAAAGTTGGAGATTGATTTTTTGTTGTATTTTGAACCCAAATAATTTCTTCAACTCGATTGGATTCATCAAAGATCAGATTTAGTGCATTTTCAAGATTGCTTCTTTCTTTTGAATCAATACTTGAATAACATACACCAGCCGTTTCCAGCATTCCCCATGCAGCATTAAGTCTCTGACTAATCATGCTTAACCAAGAAGAATGCTGATAAGAGTCTTTGAACAAGAAGCCGTCGTCTCCTATATTATACGGTGGATCAATATAAATACACTTTATCTGCTCATTATACCTTTCATTTAATAGATTTAAAGCCTGCAAATTGTCGCCATGTATCAACAGGCCATCAGTAGTTTTATCCAGATTATTTATTGTTGCTAGAAAAGCGTATTTGAATGTAGCATCAAATAAAGAAGTGTCCACCATCAGGTAAGGATGTTCTTTCAGATATTCGACGCTACCTACTTTGGATTGATTGAACAAATCAGCTTTATTGTTATCGAGTATTCCAAGGCTATCCCACTGCTCCCATTGCTGTTGGTTTGCGGCAACCAAGGGGTAAAGGCTTTCCGGCACACGGTCGAGCGTCACACAATAATGCGTAGCCACGACGAATTTCTTT
>CAIVGA010000026.1 GCA_903905325.1 uncultured bacterium | reverse complement strand
TGGATTTCTTTATAACTAAAGCCAAGTTTTCTTAGTTCTATAGCCCTATTTTTGTCTTTTAACCGTATTTTCATGTTAGTAAACAATAGTATATAGTTTTAATGTTAATAAATCAAAGCAAAATGAAAAATAGCCCCATTCCGACAGAAGTAACAGATGTGATCCAGGCTCTAGAAAAGGCTGGTTTTAAAGCTTACCTAGTCGGTGGCTGTGTAAGAGACTTTTTTCTTGGAAATAAACCAAAGGATTGGGACGTCACAACAGATGCTACGCCAGAAGAAATTCAAAAACTTTTCGTCAAGACAGTTTATGAGAATACTTTTGGCACAGTGGCTGTCATCAATGAAACAACTGAAGATGAAAGCCTACGAAACATAGAGGTCACACCATTTAGAACAGAATCCCAGTATACAGACCGCCGTCACCCAGATCAGGTGTTATTTAGTAAAAACATTGAGGATGACCTAAAAAGACGCGATTTAACTATAAACTCAATAGCTGTTTCACTTTCTGAAGATGCAATAAAAGACATAATAGACCTATATGGAGGATTTAAAGATATAAAAGACAAGATAATTCGAACGGTAGGGAACCCAAATGACCGCTTCAATGAAGACGCTTTGCGTATACTGCGTGCTATTAGACTAGCTGTTGAACTAGGTTTCACGATAGAAAAAGAGACTTATACGGCTATACAGAGCCATAAAAACCTATTAAAGGAGGTGTCAATTGAGCGTATCCGAGACGAATTTACCAAGCTTATTATGTCTCCTCAACCCAAAAATGGCCTTATGATGCTTCACGAAACGGGATTATTGGAGTTTATAGTGCCAGAACTTGAAAAGGGGATCGGGATTGAACAAAGAGGGACACATATTTACGATGTCTGGGAACACCTCCTTAGAAGCCTACAATGTGCCGCAGACAAGGAATGGCCGCTAGAAATAAGGCTTTCTGCGCTGTTTCACGACATTTCTAAGCCTAAAACTCGTGGAATTGCAGGCGATGTTTCACGTGGAACAAAAACATACACTTTCTATGGCCATGAGGTGCTTGGTTCACGTGAAACACGTAAAATACTCGAAAGATTGAAGTTTTCACGTGCAACAATCGAAAAAGTGGTCAAAATGGTTCGCTGGCATATGTTTTTCTCAGATACTGAGCAAATCACTCTAACAGCTGTCCGTAGGATGATAGTGAATGTTGGCCGTGAAAACATATGGGACCTAATGAATGTACGTATATGCGACCGTATAGGCACCGGTAGACCCAAAGAAAACCCATATCGACTAAGAAAATACAAGGCTATGATAGAAGAAGCCTTGAGAGACCCAATTTCTGTCGCAATGCTCAAAATAGACGGCAAACAGCTAATGGACTATTGCAAAATACCAGCAGGACCAAAAATTGGATATATACTTCATGCTTTATTTGATGAAGTTCTTGAAGACCCAAAACTAAACACAGAAGAATATCTACAAAAGAGAGCTCTTGAATTGCTTAGCCTAAGCGATGAAGAATTAAAGAAAAAAGGTGAAGAGGGAAAAGAACGCAAAGAAGAAGAGGATCAAAAAGATATTGAGGATATAAGGAAAAAACATTTTGTCTCATAGGGAAATTCAAGTATTTTCTTTGGACACGTGATAAAGGACATAGTTATCCACACTATGTCCTTTACAGTAATTTATAATGGACATACAATGTATCCAGACCAATTTATTTTCCGAGGAATTCTGATCACGAGATTGTCTCTTAACTTATTTGCAAATAGTAATCGAGTTGGAAATAGTCTAGTGATCAGTATTAAATAAATACTGTTCTTTCAACAAATTATAGGACTTTGGGTAGGTCCTAAAAAACCGGAATCATCTCGATTCCACGAGGTTGCGAAACCTCAAAATAGAAGTCAGCGAAGAATGTTTTCACATCCTTCTGTTGCTCAGTCGGGTAATGTATTTTGCCTCAATTACAATTTCGTCCTACTTCCAGTAGGACACATCACATTTTAGCAAATACTACATAACCTTCCTGTTTGTTTAGGAATAGTTCGGATGAATGTGATCAGCATAGATCATATAATTTCTATTCATTGCAGACTTCGAGCCGCGTAGTTACGTTTTCCATCTGAGACCGTCAATTACGCGGTTTATCGTTGCAAAATTTTGCAAAATTTAAATAAATACGTTTCAGTAGAGCCGTAAAACTATCCAATAGTTAACTCAGTAGGGCAATGGTCAGAACCCATTATTTGATCAAGAATTTTGATCTTTGTCACGTGCTTGAGAATAGAAGATGAGACAAAAAAGTAGTCAATTCTCCATCCAACGTTGCGTTCTCGGGCAAATGTTTTCATATCCCAATATGTATATTTATCTTTGACACCCGGATTGAAATGTCTAAAAACGTCGGTATATCCCGCGGCAATTACTTTATCGATCCAGGCGCGTTCGATAGGGAGGAAACCTGTATTCTCCGCATTATCTTTAGGTCGTGCCAAATCGATCTCCGTGTGTGCAGTATTGATATCTCCACAGAAGATTATTTCATATCCCTTTTTGTGCAACTTATTTATATAAGACAAAAACGCATCATAGTAACGAAGTTTAAAATCTAACCTTTCTGGTCCACCACCTCCGTTTGGAAAATATATATTCAAAAGGACAGTTTTACCAAAAGGAAATTTCTCATAAAATACTGCCAAAAACCTACCTTCCTGATCTAGCGTGCGAACACCAAGTCCATATTCGACCTTGTCTGGCTTAATCTTTGAATAAATTGCGACGCCACTATATCCTTTACGTCCTTTAGAATGATCAAAATAAGAGAAATATCCTTCTGGGTTACGAATTCCTTCTTCTAGCTGATCTGGGTGGGCTTTTGTTTCTTGGATACAGTAAATATCTGGGGCATTATTGAGAAACCAATCAAAACAGCCCTTTTTCACATTTGCTCGCAAGCCATTTACATTCCAGGTGATTATTCGCATAGCAGAATAATAGCATAACCAGCGTTTATCTATTCCTTTCTGTTGTTATGAAACTTTTTATGAACTCGTTTAAGTTCGCTGTCTGTTACGTGAGTATAAATCTGTGTTGTTCCAATATTCGCGTGACCTAATAGCATTTGTACCGAGCGAAGATCTGCACCATTTGATAATAGATCTGTGGCGAAGCAGTGACGAATAACGTGTGGGGTAACCTTTTTGGAAATCCCTGCGACAACTGCATAATGTTTCACAATTCTTTCAATGGAACGACGGGTGAGCCCAGAACCTTCTGCTTTTGGCTTTTTTTCAGCACCGACTTTTATAAATAAAGCGTCCTCTACATCTGTGCGCTTGTCCAAATATTTTTTCAGTGCTTCGCGAGCCTCATCAGAAATAAAAATTACACGAACTTTTTCACCCTTACCTCTTATAGACATTTCCTCTGCACGAATATCTATATCCCTTGATAGGGAACAGAGCTCAGAAATACGTAGGCCCGTAGAAAACAAAAGTTCCAAAATAGCCTTATCTCGTAACGATTTTATGTCACTTATATCACCTTTATTGATGCTATTTTTTGCACCTCTTCCTGCTTGCATAGGAGCATCGAGAAGACGCTCTAGTTCATCTTTTGAAATTAGATCGAGCTGACGTTCACCAACCTTGGCAAGTTCAATAGCCTCAGGTGACAAAGTTTTTATGCCTCGCTTTGCAGCATATTTGAGAAAAGCACGGAGAGCGATCAAATAATAGTTCTGTGTCTTTTTCTTGAGAGTCTCACCAGTGGCGCGGTTATTGCCAGTAGATTGACGGTTGAGCCATAAACGATATTCACGTAATACAGAATCCGTAATATCAGACGCTTCTTTTACTTTTGTATGAGAAATAAAGCGTACCAGGTATCGATCATAATTTTCTACAGTCTTGAGGCTGCGTCCTTTTTCAATTTCAATGTATTCAAGAAATTGCTGTTTCAGGTCATTTATGGATGAATCCATGGACGAAATATTGTGCGACATGGTTATAGTGTAACAAGTAGGCTGAAATGTTGATATCCTTGACAACTATCATGAGCGTGCTATAGTACAAACCGAACTGCAGAACATTTGACTCATAACATTTGAGTCAGGAACCCGAAAGGATACATGGTGAAGAACAAGGATCCGACGACTCATGGGTTAGCCAACTAGAAGGAGTGCCTGAAAAGCACGAGCCTTCGACCCCCCCTTCCAATCTTCCGACTGCAACGACTACTAATAGATTGGGAAAGTTGGAGAACCCCGCTAAAACATCAGCCGCCACATTGTATTTCTTACCCATTAAAAAACTAGGGCGAGGATTACGGTGTGGCGGCTATAAACTTGGTAAAAAACGCCAGACTGACTCAATTTTGCTATAAACTTGCCTAAAACTTGCGTAAAAAGACCATTCGTGCTACTATATCGCCACAATGTTAACAACACGACAGAAGTCAAAAGTTATCAAAGATACGGCTGTTCACGCCAAAGACACTGGTTCACCAGAGGTCCAGATTGCACTTTTGAGCAAAAGAATCGTCGAATTGACTGACCATCTCAAGAAACACAAGAAAGACAACCACTCTCGTCGCGGTCTTCTAGGTATGGTTGCAGATCGTCAGACTCACATGACTTATCTTCGTAAGAACTATCCTCGTCGTTATACATCTATAGCAAAGAAGCTCGATCTCAAGAAATAGCAACTTTTTTAGGGTATACTAAGTGTGTAACATTTTTATAATTGGAAATTTGAGAGTAAAACTTTCAGATCGTCGTTAATTTTTTCATAAAACATGTCAGTAATTAAACATAAGGAGCAGCGCGTCGGTGTTTTCATCGATGCTCAAAATCTATATCACAGCGCAAAGAACATTTATCATTCTAAGGTCAATTTTGGCCAAATCGTCAAAGATGCCCTCGAAGGTCGCCGTCTTGTACGTGCAGTAGCATACGTTATCGCTACAGAATCAGGTGAAGAAAATGCCTTTTTCGACGCACTTACCAAGATGGGCATAGAAACTAAAGTCAAAGACCTTCAAATCTTTGGATCTGGTGCCATGAAAGCAGACTGGGACGTTGGACTCGCCATAGACGCGGTCAAACTCGCACCAAAACTCGATACAGTAGTACTCGTAACAGGTGACGGAGACTTCGTACCACTCGTAGCATATCTCCAAATGAATGAGGGTTGTCAGGTAGAAGTCGTCTCATTCGGTAAATCAACTTCAGCAAAACTCGTAGAAGCTGCGGACAATTTCATGGACTTGGATGTTGCGCCAAATAAATATCTTTTGAGAGCCGGTGGACCTGGGGGTCAAAGAACAGGAGGGAAGAGGTAAAAATTTTCATAACAAAACAAAATCCTTGGCGACGGAAGTTCCCAAGGATTTTTTGGTTGATATAATTGTGGTCATTATCAATCTAATTTTTCAATATGGACAAAAAAACTAATAAAACAGCTGAGTCAGTCACAACTTCAGTGGCACTTTTTGGATCACAAAGAATTCGTAAAGAATGGTACAACAACGAGTGGTATCTGAGCGTCATTGATATTATCGCTTCACTAACCGAAAGTTCTGTTCCCAAACGTTACTGGTCTGACCTAAAAATAAAACTTACGAATGAAGGGAGTGAGTTGTACGAGAAAATCGTACAACTGAAATTCCTAGCTTCTGATGGCAAAAAATATGAGACAGATTGTCTCAACCAGGCAGACATTCTCCGCCTTATCCAATCCATCCCCTCACCAAACGCCGAACCTTTAAAATTATGGCTAGCTAGTCTCGGAAAGGAGCGTATAGATGAGATAAACGACCCAGAGTTAGGACCAAAACGTACCCGAACTCTGTATAAAGCTAAGGGCTATAGCGACTCATGGATAGAAAAACGTATGCGTGGCATAACTATTCGTGAAGAGTTAACCGACGAATGGAAAAATCGTGGTGCACAAGAACAAAGAGATTACGAAATACTCACGGCCGAAATTTCCAAAGCAACATTTGGAGTTACACCAAGTGAATACAAAAAGTTGAAAGGTTTAGAAAGAGAAAACTTGCGAGATCATATGGATGACTTTGAATTAATCTTTAACATGCTAGGTGAACGTGCCACTACAGAAATACATCGTAACGAAGATTCTCGCGGTTTAGGTAAACTCAAAGATGACGCCAAAGTCGGTGGTGATATCGCTGGCGGTGCACGTAAAAAACTAGAAGAAAAACTAGGAAGGTCTGTAGTATCAAAAGAAAACTTCAAACAATTAAATGAAAAAACAAAAAGACTTAAAAATAAAGGTTAAATCCCCGGCGCGCGACGAATGGGGTGATCGAGGTAATTGGATTACACTTATTGATTTTACCGAGATAAAGAAAGGTGGGGTACCAGCTAGGGAGGTACTGGGGGCTTTGAAACAGATATCTAAAAAGACCTAATAGGTAACCTTAATATCTTTAAAATAAATATTCTCGTTTTTGTCAGGTGCCCACTCATCACCACTTCCACCGAAATAAGTCACAAATTGCAGTGAATCAATGGCAAATGAATTATCATTTCTAAAACGTAGCTTTGTATCAAGAACTAGTTCACCATTGAGCCATGAAGTAATGCTTCCATCTCCAATTCCTGGATTATTCATTTTTACACGTGTTTTGAACGTATACCAAATACCAGGTTCCAAATATGAACGATCATCGTATCTAGTATTAACAGTCTCAAATACTTTAGACGCAAGGAGCATGTTCTTATTTTCTCCTTTCATCCAAAGAAAATTCGTGCCGTATTCATTGGTAGGCTTTTGGTCCATATAATATACATACTGCACCAACAAACCGAGTTCCCTCCACATAATTCGTGCTGAAAATCCTTCCTTCGCAGAAAATCTATGTGTTCCACCTCTCGGATTTGTTCCACCACAAAGACCTGGTAATTTACCACCTCGCTTAAAACTAAAATCTTTGGCGACCATTACTTTATACTCAACAGTCGCCTCATCATACGATTTTCCAAACATGCATATCCAAGAAGCACCTCCTTCTTTTGGACCACATTTTCCTTTGACAAAAGTGACCTGGAGTACACGCTCACCGTTCATATCCACGATCTGACAACGTCCTTCGTTTACTCCTTTGATTTTTGCAACACCAGGCCACTGTTTTTTGAGTGAATCTTCATCCAATAAACCTAAAGGCCAATCATTAAAAGAGATTTTCATAATTGAAAGTTTACCAGTTTAAAACATTAAAGTCATTTTTCGACTATAAAAATGTGAGGGGTGGACGAGCAAAGGGCAAAGCCTTTTATTTCTCACCCAAGTTTGCTACATTACCTACATGACAAAAAAAGAATACTCTCTAGAAGTCAGTGGTAAGACCCTCACCGCTGAGTTTAGTGATCTCGCAGACCAAGCACACGGTTCCGTACTTGTGCGTTATGGTAATACTGTTGTCCTAGCAACAGCCGTTATGGGTGGCGTGAAAGAAGGTGGTGATTTTTTCCCACTGACAGTGGATTATGAGGAGCGTTTTTATGCAACAGGTAGAATTCTCGGCTCACGATTTGTACGAAGAGAAGGCAAGCCTTCAACTGAAGCAATTCTTTCTGGTCGCGTTGTCGATCGTACGATTCGCCCACTTTTTGATCAAAGAATGAGAAATGAGGTTCAGGTTATCCTCACAGCTATTTCTGTAGACAAAGGTGATCCTGACATTGTTTCTGTCGTCGCAGCTTCTCTCGCACTTGGAACTTCGAATATTCCTTGGAATGGACCAGCTTCTGCTGTACGTATTAGCAAAAACAGTGAATGGCTTGTTAACAAAGACTTCGATACTCGTGGCGATACAGATGTTTCACTAGACATGATCGCCTGCGGTAAAGCTGGCATGATCAATATGATAGAAGTAGCCAGTAAAGAAGTAAGTGAGGATGATTTGAACTTGGCATTGGCCAAAGCTTCTGAAGAAATTGAGAAAATTCAAAATTGGCAGGCTGGAATTATTGCAGAGATAGGTAAGAAAAAAACTGTCGTCGTGATCCCTGAACCTTCGGCTGAAATGAAGGATCTTTTTGCAAAAGAAATTGCGCCGGTTTTACCAAAATATGTTTTTGGTACAGATGTTTCAGCGGGTGCAAAAGGGAAGTTGTCAGAAATAAGTGATAAGTGGATGACTCTCGTCGCGGAAAAACTTCCGGCAGAAAACGTGGCCCTCGCCCAGCAAATTATGGAAGAAGCCATGAACGATCTTATTCATAACGAAGCCATCGACAACGGTCGTCGTCCAGATGGTCGTGGAATAGATGATATCAGACCTCTTTTTGCAAAAGCTGGAGGAATGTCGCCGATCCTACACGGTTCTGGCATATTTTACCGTGGAGCTACACACATTTTCTCGGCTCTCACACTTGGATCGCCTAGTGATGCGCTCGTTATAGACGGTGCACTTCCTGGTGAACACAAACGCTTTATGCACCATTACAATTTCCCTCCATTTTCTACAGGAGAAACTGGTAGAGTTGGTGGCACAAACCGTCGTATGATTGGTCATGGCGCACTAGCAGAAAAAGCTTTAGCACCAGTTATTCCTGACAAAAATATATTTCCTTATACAATTCGTCTTGTTTCTGAGGCTTTTGCATCAAACGGTTCTACTTCTATGGGATCAGTTTGCGGATCTACACTTGCTCTCATGGATGGCGGTGTTCCTATCAAGGCTCCTGTCGCGGGGATTGCTTCAGGACTTATGATGCGCGAAATTTCTGGCGGAAAGTACGAATACAAAGTGCTCACCGACGTCCAAGGTCTCGAAGATCACCATGGTGACATGGATTTCAAAGTTGCAGGCACACGCGCAGGAGTCACAGCTGTTCAAATGGATATTAAAGTCGGAGGAATTCCTTTGAAAGTTCTCGCTGAAGCATTTGAAAAAGCAAAAATTGCTAGATTCAAGATTCTAGATGTCATAGAAAAAGAAATTGCAGCTCCACGTGCCAAGATTGCAGCAAGCGCACCAGAAATTATTGCCATGAAAATAAAACCAGATCAAATCGGCGGAGTTATTGGTTCTGGTGGCAAGGTTATTAATGAAATAAAAGAAAAAACACAAGTCGAAGATATCACAATAGAGGATGACGGTTCAGTCTTTATCACAGGAAAGGACGGCACAGCTCAAAAGGCTCAAGAAATTATTTATGGAATGACTCGTGAATACAAACCAGGTGAAAAATTCGAAGGAGAAGTAGTACGCCTCATGGATTTTGGAGCCTTTGTGAAAATTGGCCCAAGTTCCGAAGGTCTCGTGCACGTTTCTGAAATCGCGCCATTCCGAGTAGAGAGAGTTGAAACTTATTTGAAAGAAGGAGACAAGGTTCCAGTTGCAGTAAAAGAAGTCGACGAAAAGGGAAGACTCAACTTATCTATCAAAGCGGCCAACCCAACCTTCTTCACACAGAAACCAGAAACGCCGAAACCATTTTCCCCAAGACCACCGATGAGACCAAGCGGCGGGCGAAGATTTTAATTTCCGGCTATAATATAAGCCATGAATGAAAATGGTATTCCAATAAAGCCATCATCTGTTGAAAATTCGGTGAATGCTAGCGCCAATTCAACCGCTAATAATCCTGTACCAACACCATCAAATCCACCAACAAAAAACATCTTCTTCAATCAACCAGACAGTATTACGAGTAGCTTACCAGCTTTCAAGGGAGGGATGATGTCAAAATCACAGCCTGGAGCTGAAGGGGAAGTAAAAATATTCAAACCTAAGCCAATTGAAATAAAACCGGCTCAACCAAAACCTGTTGAGCAAAAACAAGTATGGCCAGACCTATCTGTACGTGACCTGTCTCAACAAAATTCACAAGATCCATCGATAAAACCAGTACGAACATATGAGGGGGATGTTGCCAATGTCTTATCCCGCAGAAAAACTTCTGCTACAACAATGGCCTTAGCAGAGAGCAAGAGGAAGGATGGTGTAGAGAGAATAGTTTCAAGTCAAAGCAGAGACGAAGAATCTGATCAAAACAGTTTGACCTCAACTAATTCTGACTCAACAAACTCCGGTTCTAGTTTAAGTACAAAAATGCTAATAACAGCTATATCTATATTATTAATAAGTGGTGGAATATTTGGTGGATACTACCTTTATAGTAAAAGTGTCCTCGCACCATCTACGCAAAGCGCACCAGTCTCCATGTCGGCGCGAGTACCACTAGTACCTGCAGATTCTCAAACATTCTTATCTATTGATAACCTTAGTCGTGTAGAAATATTGGCAAATATAAATAAGGAGCTAAAAAAACTACAAACACCAGATACAATTAGAGAACTTATTTTAACCCAAACAATAAAATCACCAACAGGAAATAACCAAATAATTCAGGTTTCAGCTCAGGATATGCTCAGCATTCTACAGATCAATATGCCAAATATATTAGAACGGTCACTCACACCATCATGGATGTTGGGGATATATTCTGATACTTCTGGATCCATAAGTTATTTTGTAGTATTAACGAACAATTTCTTCCAAAATAGCTTTGCTGGAATGCTCCAATGGGAAAGTATCATAGCTGATGATTTGAAACAGTATATAGATACAAGTTCTGTACAGGGAATAGGAAATACCGCTGTCATTTCACAACTTCCTGTGACCAATGTAACACCGATTGGAACCTCAACAAAAATATCGGGTACTTCAACAAAAACAATGAGCACCTCAACTGCAACTTCGACGCCTGTTTTCTCAACCTCTACCCCAGAGACCATAGCTCCTCAACCAACACTGAGCCCATATTTGACTCTAAGAGGAAAATTCTTAGATAGAATTGTAAATAATCAAGTTGTTAGAGAATTCCAAACCAACGAAGGTCAGACACTCTTCATCTACACATTCACAGACAATACAAGATTGGTTTTTGCAGGAAACGAACAGACCATATCAGAAATAATGACCAGACTTGAAAAAGCGGCTCATGTACGCTAAAATAACAGCGTCATGAACACAAAAGACATAAAACATCTCGAGGAAAAACTGCTAGACGAAAAGAAAGAACTTGAAGCGGAATTATCCGAAATAGCCAGTAAAAACCCACAAAACCGCGGTGGATGGGAAGCTAATGCCGGTGCAATGGAAGTTGATTCCGCAGACGAGAATGAAGTGGCAGACAAACTCGAAGGTTTAGAGGAAAATGTTGCTATCACCTCACAATTGGATAATCAACTCATAGAAGTAAAGGCTGCATTAGATCGTATTACAAAAGGTACCTATGGTGTATGTGAAAAATGTGGAAAGCCAATAGAAAAAGACCGTCTTGAAGCAAATCCATCTGCTCGCATTTCGATAAAACACAAACATTAAAGTCTCACCTCGACACTTTTCTCCCACGTTTCTTCATAAGTTTTTTGGTTGAATTTCATAAAAAATTCATAGAATCATCATTACTAGTTGTTATGCTTGTGGCATGAGCATAGCAGAAACTTATAGCGCCCAACTCGTAGGACTACAAACCGAGGTTGTAACAATAGAAGTAGACATTTCAAACGGTCTACACAACTTTTCTGTAATTGGACTCGGTGACCGATCCGTAGAAGAATCAAAAGATCGAGTCTCAGCAGCTATAAAAAATTCTGGTTATATTTCTCCAAAACAGAAAAACCAAAAAGTAGTTGTTTCACTAGCCCCAGCTGATATAAGAAAAGAGGGACCAGCTTTCGATCTTGGAATAGCTGTCGCTTATTTGGCTGCAACGAAGGATATAGAACTCGTACCTTCAGGAAAATTATTTCTTGGTGAATTATCCCTCGAAGGAAACATACGTAAGGTAAGTGGTGTATTGCCCATGCTTTGCCAAGCCAGATCTCTCGGCTTCGTCGAAGCGTTTATTCCCAAAAGTAATATCCGAGAGGCTTCTTTGGCACAAGGGATTTATATATATGCAGTTTCTTCATTACAAGAAGTATTAGATCACCTTTCTGGTAAAAAAGTTTTAGAAAATATCGGACCACTTACAAAAAATAGTCTATTGGAGACTATCTTAGAAACGTCCATGCGACCCAATACTTTCAACATGAGTGTCGTTCGAGGGAATGACAGTGCAAAAAGAGGGCTAGAGATAGCTGCGGCTGGTGCACACAACGTTATTATGTGTGGACCACCGGGAACTGGAAAAACTTTATTAGCACAAAGCTTCTCTTCCATTTTACCGCCACTTTCATACGAACATTCTGTTGAGGTGACGAGTATCCACTCCGCCGCAAGAACCTTGGGAGATGGTCTTATTTTAGATCCACCATTTCGTGCGCCACACCATACCGCATCAACAATATCTATCATTGGTGGTGGAGCCTTACCTAGACCTGGAGAAATAACCTTGGCGCATAGAGGAGTTTTATTCATGGATGAATTTCCAGAATTCGATCGTGCTGTTATTGAAGCACTTCGTCAGCCCCTTGAAGAACATGAGATAACAGTATCTCGCATGAAACACAGCATTACATTTCCTGCACAAACTATACTTCTCGCATCAATGAATCCGTGCCCTTGTGGTCGTAAAAAGGGTAGCGGCTGTATTTGTAATGAAAGATTAATATCAAATTATTGGAGAAAAATATCTGGACCCATAATGGATCGTATAGATATTTGGTTAAAGGTCGATGAGGTTGATTATGACAAAATAATAGAGAAAAGACCGCAATGTGACCAAACGGATAGTCTAGTGACAAACCAAACAGAAAAAATTGCCACGAGAATCAAAGAAGTCAGACGCATACAAAAAGATAGATTTCACATATATCATGCGACCGATCATGCCGCAAAAAAATCACCTACGAATAATAACCTCTCACAAAAATACACAGAACCATGCTTCAACAGTGAGATGACGGCCGAACATATAGAAAAAATGGTCAAAATGACTGACGAGGCTCGGTCAGCGTTATTGATATCAGCAAGAAAACTAGAACTTTCTGGTCGTGCGATTCATCGAGTCATCAAAGTTGCGCAGACTATCGCGGATCTTGACTGGGTCACTACAGGGGATAGAGAAATATCAAAAAAAGAAGAGCTGGGCCAAAAAGATAATTCTGCTGAAATAGTAAACGTCGAAATAAATAAAACACACATTCTGGAGGCACTTAGCTATAGAAGAAAAATCTAAACCAAATTTAGAACGGGTTTTTGGCTCCTCTAATTTCAAAGTGAACATGAGGACCAGTAGATTCACCCGTTGTACCTAACAAACCAATAGTCTGACCTTGGCTTACATGCTGACCAGTAGAGGCAATATTTTTGGAAAGGTGAGCATAAAGTGTCTGTGTTCCATTATTATGAGAAATAATTATAAAACTACCATATCCTCCATTCCATCCTCCAGACCTACTAACAATCACGATTCCATCGGCAGATGCGTGTATAGGAGTGCCAATTGGAGCAGCGAGATCAACAGCATTATATCCGTGAAGACCTTGGGATTTGTGGCCACCATCTATAGGACGTATATAATATCCTGGATAATCTGGGCCATTTGTATCATGAGCTGGATTATTTCTGAAAACTATACGCGTAGGAACTGAGACTGGAATTTCCGCATTTGGAATTATCACGGTGTCTCCAACCGAAAGTACGGAAGAGATTGAAAGATCGTTATACGTCAAAATATCATTAATATCCGCCTTGTATTTACTAACAATACTCTTAACAGTATCACCTTCTTTTTTAACTGTATATGTAATTCCTGAAATAGGAAGTATCACAAGGGTCTGACCGACTTGAAGAGCTGATTTACTTGTAAGATTGTTCGCCCATAGGACCGTACTGGCAGTCACTCCAAACATCTTAGCGACACTAGAAATAGTATCGCCCGACTGAACAACGTAAGTACTTATTTGGGTATTTACTGGTGAATCAGTAGAAATATTTTCTGATGCAGCAATATCAGGAACAAGAACTCCGTTTGTATTAACTGGCACAGTATCAAGTGGTTTTTCTGGATCCGGATCGATATTTGTTGCTGCCTGAAGTAGATCAACAGTTTGAGAATTTGAGCTAGAAGTAGCAATTTGCACGTTAGCAGAGGCTGTTTGACCCGAAAAAAGCGAGTAGAAAAAAGAAAAAAGACTGGCGTGCGCAGTCTTTGTATACATACCCAAAGCAAAAATTATTACTATTGCAAAAATTGACGTCCATAATGTTAGGCGCTTAAAAAAAGACGGATTAGGTTGTGATCTATGTAATTCGAGTTTCATTACTTAGTAAAACGACAAATGGCTCTACAAAGCCATATTAGTGACTATCCTTTGTGGGTAGTATGATTAGAGTAGCAGGTGAGAATAGGTTGTCAACCACTATTATGCACAGCCACATAATTGGTCTTTGTGTCAAGTTTCCTGATTAAATATTGATCAAAATCATAACTTATGTAAACCAAATACCAGTTGCGTGTTAATATACCCCAATGCAACAACTAAATGACGCCCAAAAACGTGCGGTAGATACAACAGAAGGTCCGCTTCTCATAATTGCGGGCGCAGGTTCTGGTAAAACCAAGGTTATTACACACCGCATCCTCAACCTAATCAGAAAGGGTGTATCACCATCATCAATTTTGGCAATTACTTTTACAAATAAAGCGGCCTCTGAAATGAGAAGTCGCTTGGAGACACTTTTAGAGGAAGACAAGGCTATAAATAGGCCTATTTCTATAAACTCCGCACCTTTTGTAAGCACTTTTCACGCCCTTGGTGTACATATAATTAGAGAGAATGCTCGATTGATAGGACTAACCAGACATTTCACAATCTTTGATAGAGGAGATTCGAAACGTGCGGTCAAAGAAGCACTCGAACAATGTTCTCTAGATCCCAAAATGCATGACCCTAGCACTATTCTAAATAAAATTTCACACGCAAAAGGTGAGGGACAAAATAGACTAGAGTATTTCGACCGAGCAAACAACAGCACTTCCGCCGGCTTCAAAGAAGAGCTAATTGCACAAGTCTGGGAGAAATATGAGATTATTCTACAAAAAGAAGGAGCGTTGGACTTCGATGATTTGTTGTTAAAAACTTCAGAACTTTTGGAAAAATATCCGGAAGTGAGAAAACTTTACCAGAATCGCTGGAAATATATCCACATTGATGAATATCAGGACACAAATCGTGTGCAATATAAGATTGCAAAATCACTAGTTGGTGGCGGAGAGTCTGGCGGTGAAAATCTAAACAGAAATATTTGCGTGGTTGGTGACGTAGATCAAAATATTTACAGCTGGAGAGGTGCGACTATAGAAAATATTCTAAATTTTGAAAAAGATTATCCAGAAGCAACAGTTATTACACTGGAACAAAATTATCGTTCAACAAAAAACATCTTGGCGGCCGCAAATTCGGTTATAGAAAAGAACAGGATGCGTCGTGAAAAAACTTTATTTACTGACAATGCGCACGGAGAAAAAATTTCCTTATTAGTTTCATATTCTGAGAACGAGGAAGCCCGTGTGATCGCTGACACTGCGAGAGATTTGATTTCAAAAGGGACATCGGCGCGCGAAATTGCAGTTTTGTATCGTACAAATTTCCAATCACGCGTACTTGAAGAAGCTTTTATCAAAAAACAAATTCCTTATCAACTCGTTGGCGTCAGATTTTTTGAACGTAAAGAAGTAAAGGACGTCATTTCATATATTCGTGCGGCACTCAACAGAGATAGCTGGGGAGATATCACTCGTATCATCAATGTGCCAGTTCGTGGTATAGGAAAAGTGTCATTAATGAAAATAATTGAGAGCAAAGAGAAGGCAACAGAACCAGAAGGCGGACTACCACTCGCCATGCGTGAAAAGGTAAAAAATTTCTGGAAATTGCTAGACGACATAAAGAATGAAATAGCGGAAAAAAGGCCTAGTGAAGGCGTAAAATTCGTTATTCAAGAGACGGGTATCGAGCGACTTTACCGCGACGGAGTTGGCGAAGATGAAGAACGTTTGCTCAACGTGCGCGAGCTTGTAACTGTCGCTGCACAGTATGATCACCTATGGGTTGCAGATGCAAAAAGTGGCGACAAGAAAAACGGTGACGTAGAAAAAGATTCCGCGGAAATTTCTCCGGGTATCGAAGCTTTTCTAGCCAACGCAGCACTTGCCACAGATCAAGATGATCTAAATAAAAATGAAGAGGCTGTAAAACTTATGACCGTGCATGCAGCGAAGGGTTTGGAGTTCGAATATGTTTTTATCGCGGGTATGGAGCAAGATCTTTTTCCATTCAAACATGGTGATGATGCAGAAATAGATGAAGCTGGTGAAGAAGAGGAGAGGCGTCTGTTCTACGTAGCGATCACTCGTGCAAAAAAGAAATTATACTTGAGTCATGCTATTATCCGAACTGTTTATGGTGCACAGAGAATCGCAGCGCCATCAGAATTTATAATGGATATAGAGAAAGAACTGATAGAGGAACAAGCTCCAGCAAAACCAAGCGGTGCAAAAGCAATATTTATAGATTTTTAATATGAAATTAATAGCGAAAAAATCTCTCGGGCAACACTTTCTACATTCGCCATCGGCTTTGAAGAAAATTATTGATGCTGCGACGATAAAAACTGGAGAACTAGTCCTAGAAATTGGACCTGGGACAGGAATTTTGACGACAGAACTTTTGAAAACTGGTGCACATGTGATTGCAATAGAAAAAGATGATCGCGCAATCAGTTTATTGCAAGAAAAATTCAAAAAAGAGTGCGTGCGAGATGATAAAGATGGTCTGTCCGGAAAATTGACGCTTATTCATGGAGACATTTTGGAATTGGAACAAAAAGAGTGGGTCAAAAAAGAAATTTTTG
>CAIVGA010000025.1 GCA_903905325.1 uncultured bacterium | reverse complement strand
TGATCTGTACCCCATAAAGTGGACACCAATAGAGTGTCAGCTGCTTTCTTTTGTTACAATTATTAGACTAACAAAAGAAATATGAGAACAATATTTTCAAATGAAGAGGTTGCCAAATTGAGGCAGAATCCGTGTGTTTTTAGTGTGAGTGAAAGGTCGGTTAATTATACATACGAATTTAAGAAACGTGCTCTTGCATTGCATGCGGAAGGAGTAAGTGCAAAAGAAATTTGGAGAAGATCTGGGTTTGATTTGAGTAAATGGAGAAAAGACTACTTTAGAGGAACTTTGAATGATTGGAAAAATATTGTTAAGAAACATGGAACTGATGGCTTGTTGAAAGTGGGAGGCATTCAATACGACAGAGGCCCAAGCAAAACGGAAAAAGATACATTGAAGCGTTTGGAACTACAAGTAAAATATCTTCAAGCTGAAAACGATTTTTTAGCCAAACTCCGGGCCAAGAGAGCGGAGTCAAACTCAGGCCGAATGAAAAATACACACTCATAAGAGAACTGAAATCTGACGTTAGTATTCTTTGTGAACTTGCTGATGTATCTAGAAGTGGATATTACAAATGGTTAGCACATGCTGATACAGACAAAGACTACAACGAGTACTTGAAAGTCAAAGAAGTATTCGACAAAGGTAAGGGTAAATATGGCTGGAGAAGCATTAAAATGAGGCTGAAGGCCATGAATCACAAGAAGATACAGAGAATCATGAGGAAGTATGATTTAGTAGCCAAAGTTAGAAGGAAGAACCCATACAAACAAATGATGAAGAAGAATCTGGAACACAGAATCTTTCCAAACAAACTTCAGAGAGAATTTCATCAAAGCACTCCTTTCAAAGTCTTTTGTACAGATATCACATACATTCCATTTCAGAATCGATTTGCATACCTGTCTGTGATTAAAGATATCGCAACCGGTGAAGTAATGGCTTGGAATCTTTCCTTGTTTTTAGAGGTGGCACTGGTTACAGGAACTATCAAAAACATGAAGTTAGATTCGTACGAAAACATCATGATTCATTCCGATCAAGGATTCCACTACACTAACCCAACATACATTGGAATCGTGAAGGAATTGAAGATGATCCAATCTATGTCTGGTAAAGGAAAGTGTATCGACAATGCACCGATTGAATCTTTCTTTGGACACTTGAAAGATGAACTTGATTATCAATCTTGCCACTCATTCGATGAACTGCGCTTGGCAATTGAGGAATATATGAGATACTACAACTACGAAAGAAAACAGTGGACAAGAAAAAAGATGGCGCCTGTAGAATACAGAAATCATCTTTTGTCTAGAGTAGGTTAGGGGGTTTCTAAAGTGTCTACTAAAAGGGGTACGTATCACATTGACAAGACTTATTTTATTGTAGTATATTCAAAAGCAGAAACGGCGTTTCTTTGAAATCGCCATATGAAATACTCATAAGCAATCTCCCCAAACAACATAGGAAAAAATCACATGAAAGCATTTGTAAGTAAATTGTTTAAAAAACTGGCCAAAAGGGCCGGTGTCAAGATAAACGTTGAGCCACATTGGCAAGTGGTGGGGCAAATCGTGACGTCTGACGGAAAGAGACGGTATTATCGAAACACCTGTTTTGATATCAATACACTTGGTTCAACAGAAATCGCCAAAGACAAAGGATATGCCAGTTATTTTATGGCGGGAATGGGTTATCCAGTCATACCTGGGCAAGCATTCTTTTCTGAAAAGTGGTGTGCACAGGTGCGTTCCAAGCACAACATTGACATGGCTTATCGATATGCCTGTAAGTTGGGATTTCCTGTTTTTGTGAAGCCCAATAGCAAAAGCCAGGGTGTAGCTGCTACACAGGTATACACAAAGATTGAATTCTATCGTGCGTTAAGACGTGTTTTCAAAATTGATAATATTGTGCTGGTCCAAAAGGTGATTACTGGCAAGGATTATCGCATTGTTGTGCTTGATGGCAAGATAATTTCTGCCTATCAGCGCAAGCCTCTTTCGGTGATCGGTGACGGTAAGGCTAGTATTGGCACTCTTCTTGCGCGCAAACAAAAGGAATTTGTCCGTAATGACAGAGACACCGTCATCAAGCCAGAAGATCCACGCATCAAGGAAAAGCTGGCGCACGATGGATTGTCGTTTTCATCAGTACCACAACGCGGCGATGAGATTGTTTTACTTAATAACGCAAACTTGTCGTGTGGTGGAGACGCGATCGATGTAACTCGAAGTATGCACGACAGCTTTGCTCGTATTGCTGCTCGTTTGACCAAAGACATGGGTCTTCGGTTTTGTGGTGTCGATCTTATGGTAAAACATGACATCACTCGCCCCTTAAGCAAGATGAATTCGTACTATGTCATCGAGGTTAACGCTGCACCAGGGGTCGACAATTACGCGGCCAGTGGTAAAAAACAACAGAAAATTGTCGAAAACCTCTATCTCGAAGTCTTGAAGAGCATGACCAAGTAATTCTCAGGCCGGAATCAGTATTCCGGCCTGTTTTATATTATAATTTATATATGGATATTAATACTATGATTTCAAAACACGATGCACTGATTGGCTATGTGTCTTTTGGAGATGAGCCGGACCCTTACAAAATTTTTCAACTCAAAAGTCTGACTAAACTATCTGTAGTACCGAAAGATTCACATACTGATCCTTTTGTTATGGCAGATATGTTTACAAAAATTTACGATAATAAAAATGTTTGTGTGCTAGTTCCGGGTACCAGATTTGATATTTTTGGCAATAGGAAAGGTAGGGGAGGTGGTCACCTGATCTTGGCCGATAATGTGCAATTCCACCTTGGCGGCCACCAGGTTGGTCACGACGAGCGGCAAATCAGCGAGCAGCCGCGACAGGCGATCGTAGGCGGCATACAGCGCCTCGTCCGAAACCACTTGGTGGGCCTTGATCGGGATGCCTTGGAAACGAAGCTCCTTGGAAAAGAAACCCTGCTCCGCCGGATTTAAGATCGTGATCGCCGGCCTCACTTCATTCGTGGTTTCGCCCAGCGCGACGCCAACAGCCAACGAGGCCAGCGCGCCGGCGAGCAGTGTTTTGAGAGAGTTATACATGGCTACAGGTTGGATCGAACCGTTAGCGATTAGCCATGACAACGGACCGGTTTTTGCCATTCTTCGGTTGTTTCCGCGCGTTCATCAGTTCCTCAATTTCGTCCGCCTCTAAGGGAATGTGCGACATTAAGTCCACCGGTCCGCCTGCGGTTATCAGCACGTCGTTTTCCAAGCGCACCGCGAAGCCTTCTTCCCGGATGTAAATCCCTGGCTCAACCGTCATCACCCATCCCGCTTCGATCGGGTGAACGGTCAAGCCGACATCGTGAACGTCCAGACCGATGGGATGGCCGCAGCCATGCATGAAGTACTTTTTAAAGGCCGGTTGGTCAGGGTCTTGTTGTTTGATCTGGCGCAACGAGATC
>CAIVGA010000024.1 GCA_903905325.1 uncultured bacterium | reverse complement strand
GGGCAATAGCCGGCGTTCCCTGTCGATGAAATATATTTCCACGGAAGCGAGCATTTTGTGAGTTATAAGAAAAATCTACATCCTTCGATGATGTAAGCGTCTCTTTGGCAGCTGGTACGAGAAATACGTCTATATACCCTCTCATATCATTCTCGGTGATCACTGCTTTTTTCATCAAAGGAATGAGAGATCCTGATACTCTGATAATAGGATTTCGTCCAGCAGATAAATGTAAGTCCGATGCATCTTCCTTTATCATCAGATCAACTAATTCATCGATTTCTTTACGATAGTCCATAATAGTTTAAATTGGCTTTTTGCTAACAAGAATATTCTCAACGGCATGCAAAACCTCTGATGGAACAGTTGTAGCCTTAACAATATAACCATCAATATCGAGTTTACGTGCACGAGCCACATCATCAGATGAACCTTGGTTCGTCAACATGATAATAGTTGCTTTTGGAGCAAGATTCTCTTTCTTTATAGCATCAACCATTTCAAGACCATCCATACCCGGCATCACTATATCGGAAAGAATTATATCCGGTATATAACCGTCACGAACGAGCTTCAGTCCTGCATCTGTAGAATCAGCAGTTTTTACCTCGTAGTTGGCCTTAGTAAACTTGATAGCATACATATCCAGCAAAAAACGATCATCGTCGACTAAAAGTATCTTTTTTGGTGTTGGTGTAATCATAGATTTATATTATAAAACTATTATATCACAAAGCTAAAGTTTGGTGACTTCCTCAAATGGGATAAGTTTGTTGAAGGCCTTAACCATGGCATCTTCTTTAAGAGTAAGTGTACCTTTTGCGCGTAAAATACGTGTAATTTCTGTTTCTGTTGGGTTATTTAGGATAGCTTGTTCGATATCCTTATCCATCGAAAACATTTCGAATACAGCCATACGCCCGTGGGTACCCTTTGGAGCTTCTGGTGTAGGCTTAACCTTATAAACCTTATCTGAAAAAGGAATTTCCTTTCTAAATTCTGCTGGTAAATCAGAAAATGACTTATCAACAATAGCTTTTATACTGCCGTCTACAGGAACAAGTTCACCAGAACCTGGAGCAAGGAGACCAACGAGACGTTGACCAACTGCCAAGATGAGTGTCGGCGCAATCAGATACGGATCGACTCCCATATCGATAAGACGTGGAATAACACCTGCAGCATTGTTCGTGTGTAGAGTCGAGAGCACCAAGTGACCTGTTAGAGCCGCTTGAACAGCAAGCTGTGCCGTCTCCTTATCGCGAATTTCTCCCACCATGATGATATCTGGATCCTGACGGAGTGTAGTACGCAAACCAGTATCAAAAGTATATCCGATCTCTGGGTGAACTTGAGATTGACTAACTCCATCAATCGTATATTCCACAGGGTCTTCCAAAGAGAGAATGTTGTAGGCTTCACTATCCATTTCCTTCAAAATGGAATAAAGGGATGTAGACTTTCCAGAACCGGTTGGTCCAGTGAAGAGAATAAGTCCGTAAGGTTTGTTGACAGCTTCTTTCAACATAGCCAAGTTCTTTGGTGATAGACCAAGCTCGTCCATCTTGCGCATACCTTTGCTCTGATCGAGAATACGCATTTCGATCTTTTCTCCATAATATGATGGAAATGTTGAGACACGAAAGTCTACGCGACGACCATCTATATTGGCTGGAAAACGGCCGTCTTGAGGTTTGCGCTTCTCATCAAGACGCATATTCGACAGAACTTTTATACGTGCTACAACCGCAGAGTGCACAGAAGCTGGTAGTCTCAAACTGGTATTTAAAACACCATCAACACGGAAACGAATACGAACCATGTCTCGAACTCTCTCTATGTGAACGTCCGAAGCGTCTCCTTCAACCGCGTAACGAACAATTGTAGCGACGATTTTTACTACCGGAGCATCCTCTATAATCAAAGTTTCCTTTCCTTTTGCGGGTTTCTGGATCGTTTCTGTAGAACTATCTACAGTAAGCTCGGTATCGAGTTCGGAAAGAGCCTTGTTGACCTCCCCCGTCAAGCCTTTATATGTCTCTAGAATCTTATTAAAATCATCAAGACTGATCAAAAAAATCTTGTATGGAACATTTTTCTTTGAAGCGAGGAAATTCAACGCGTCACGTGCTTCCATGTTATCCGGATCAACAACTCCAACTTCGAGCACTCCATCAACTAGTCCAAGTGGCGCAAACTTGTAATGTACAGCAGACTCTTCTGGAATATAATCCAGCACTTCAAAAGGTACCGAATTTTCAGAAACAGAACGAATTGGTATATTCAAAAATTCGCCTCGCGCTTCAATAATGTCGACTGGTTTGATACCACGAGAAATAAGTGCTTCATCCAGACTTGTGCCAGCACCCATGGACTTGCGCACTTCACGAATATCATCTTTAGAAATGACATTTTTTTGTAAGAGAATGTCTAGGACGCTCATATTATATTGAATTATTTGCTAGTTTTAATACTACTAGTAGCTACCTGGGTAACAACACCAGTTGAGAAGGGACTTGGAATTCCAGAGACTGGTGCAAAAGGATTTGTTCTGTTACCAACACTGATCGGAATGATATTAACACTGTAGCTAGTGAGGGATGTATAGGCTGGTGTCTGGAAGAACGCTGTATCAATATTCAATGATTTTACTTGATTGAGCAAAGCCAAAATATTACCACTATCACTTGGACCAGAGGCGGTAGTATCTGAAGACACCAATGCACTACTCGATGATGTTGGCTGACTTCCCTGCATATAGAAATAACCACCGACAACAACAATCGCGACGACGATCAGTATTAATGTAAAAATTGTTGGTTTGTTCATATGGGTATAATTATTAATTATGATTGAAGCCAATATGTCCTTAACTCTACTTGGAATCCATATATACCTGTGTCGTTGGCCTTCACATCTATCTTTGAAATGTCCATAATGCGTAGATTTGACTCAACTGCCAACAAGAAATTCAAAAAATCTCCGTACGAAGCGTTTGCAGAAAATGTCACCTTAACCTGGGCCAATGATGCGGTTCCAGCTGAAGCTTGATTTGCAACCGGCTGATTACTTGGATT
>CAIVGA010000023.1 GCA_903905325.1 uncultured bacterium | reverse complement strand
AGAACTGGTCTGGTTATATTCCTTCGGAGAAAAAGAAGATGTTCGTCTACTTGTGCAGGTTCATAAATATGAACGAGCACGTAGAGAGATATTAGATAAATTAAACTCATAAAGATACAAATATATGGAAATAAAAAAATATTTAAATTCAAAAAATATTGCTTATCGTGAGAGCAATGGTGAACTTATTACCCAGTGCCTTTTTAATAATTGTGACAAAGAAAGTAAAGGTAATGATGGGCATCTCTATTTCAACATAGAAACTAGTCAGTATGAGTGTAAGAAATGTGGAGAGAGAGGTAATCTTGTTACTCTTAAAAAACACCTAGGTGACACTACCCCACCACCATCATCACTATATCGTGGTCCAAGATTCTCTGATGCCTTAGTTGAGAAATGTCACTCTAATCTACCTAGTCATATTAGAAAATATCTTAATGATAGAGGTATCAATGATACTGTTATAAACGCCTACAAGCTCGGCTATGGGGAGTTTTATGGCAAAAGGTACATTACCATTCCAGTGGCTGGTGACGAGGGTTATAGGTTTTTCAAATTGCGACAAGACCCAAATGACGGTGATAGTAAGATTACGTATCCCAAAGGTGCTGAGGCACAGCTATATGGTGCGTACGCAGGAATAGAGACACAGGTAATCTGTGAGGGTGAACTTGATGCCCTAGCTCTTATTTCGCACGGTCTTTTCGCTATAACATCTACTCATGGAGCTGGCACATTTAAAGAGGAATGGATAGATGAAAACCTAAGAAAACCCAAGAACACTTATGTATGTTTTGATAATGATGAGGCTGGCAAGAAAGGTTCACTTCGAGTCTTAAAACTCCTAGATGATGCTGGTATAAAAAATCTTCACCACATTAACCTTCCTGAAACTGTTGGTGAACATGGAGACGTAACTGATTATCTAACTAAACTTAATCTCCCTGTTATTGAACTGTTTAGCAAATACGCCAAACCCTACCCCGAGAAAATTGATACATCACAATTCAAACCAATGTTGGCATCTGATGTAGCTACGGTACTTGATTTAACCATCAAGAAAGATATCGATAACAAAGTAGTAACTCTTCTATGTTGCCTGTCAGCTTTCACAGAAGACAGCCAGACAAACATCTCATTTAATAGTCCGTCTTCTACTGGTAAATCATACACCGCTCTTGAGGTAGCAAAGCTCTTTCCTGAAGATGATGTAATTAAACTCGGTAATTGTTCAAAGACAGCATTTTTCCATGAGCAAGGTAAGTATGATAAGGAGAAAAACGAAATCATTGTAGACCTATCACGTAAGATACTTATCTTTACAGATATGCCTCATGTAGGGCTGTTGGAAAGTTTGAGGTCTTTCCTGTCTCATGATGAGAAAGTTATGCGGTCAAAGATTACTGATAAAAACCAACAAGGTGGTAATCGTACAAAGACCGTTGCTTTAAAAGGATATCCTGCAGTTATTTTCTGTACGGCAGGTCTCAAGATGGACCCACAGGAAATGACCCGCTTTATTCTCCTAAGTCCAGAAGTTAATCAAGAAAAAATTAAAGCAGGCATATCAAACACCATTCTCAAAGAAGCAGACAATGAAAAGTATAAGCAGTGGTTAGAAAGTGACCCAGAAAGAAAGTTACTTAAGCTACGAATTCAAGCAATTAAACAGGAAAAGATTGGTGATATTAAGATTGCAAACTATGAGTCAATAGAAACACGATTTCTCCAAAATGACCGTGTACTTCAGCCTCGCCACCAGAGAGACGTGAAGAGATTGCTTTCCATTGTTAAATCATTCGCTCTTCTAAATCTATGGTGGAGAGAACGTGATAGTAACAATACAATAATCGCAAATGATAATGATATAGAACAAGCGTTTACACTATGGGACAGAATATCCGTATCGCAAGAACTAAATATACCTCCATACGTACATGAGTTGTATATGCAGGTATTTGTTCCACTTTCAGAAGATAAAAAGAGGAAGGCTGAGAACGATAGTTTTGCAATTGAAGGTTTCACTAGAGCAGAAATTATGCAGAAGCATTATCAGGTCTTTAAACGTAGGCTAAATATGAATAGTCTCCGTTTCGATATCCTCCCAACTCTTGATGGTGCTGGTCTTATCACCAGGGAGAAAGACAGAAATGATGCTCGTAAGGAAATTATCTTTGTTACTGATTTTAAGAGTGTTAGTGAACTTGAAAACAATAGTGTCGGGGCTGGTGGGGTAAATACAAAAGATGGTGATGATGCATTTGATGAGGAAATTACTAATAATTATTAGAGATTATGTACACCTCCCTCTCCGTGTTAAAGACCGATAAAACAGAAGTCGCCTACCCTCGAATTGATATTACTGAGTATATTACGACATTCAAACAGAAAATCAGAGATAAGGAGGGTCGGGTGTTTAATATGAATCATTGGGGAGAAGTCATGCATATGGTCGAGCTTCTGAACGACCCACAAAACACCACATTCAAATCATCGAATAAATTCACTACAGGTTTCTACAACTGGAATAAACAAAAGGTCGACTGCATTCCTTCAAATCTAGGGGAAGACCGTGGATACATATTCTATTTCCGTTGCAACGGCTGTTATCGCCGAGTGAGATACCTCTACGAGTTCAGCGGTTTGGCATCCCCGCTTTGCCATCGATGTTGTGGTTTGAAATACGAACAGCCTTCAAGAAAAGCAAGGGGTATTTCTCGTATCTTACGAAAACCATATTTCTCCAGCGAAGATAGGTACATGCTCGCAAAACGAGCAGGAATAACGAAAGAAGACCTACCGATAGATAATTAGAACCTTCATGATTCCTTTACCAGACTTCAAGAGAATACTCGGTCCTATGGCAAACAACCTCTCTGATGGGCAAATAGAGGCTGTTAGAGACGCACAAGACCGCCTGGCTGATATATTCTTTGATTCATGGCTAAGAGAGAGAAACATTCCTAAACTACAACCACATAATGCTGGAAAAACAACATGAAAAATGATATGATTTTAAGGAACACAATGATTACCAAACGCCTATTTTTCTACCTGAATCTCGGATATAGAGATGGGGTAGCGATGTTCAATGGCTTTTGGTCATTGTGTTCACCATCGTTACCCCTTTTCTATTAACATGAATAATAATCAAAATAAAAATTGCATCATCTATTGCCGTATAAGCTCCGCAAAAGGCGCGCAAGAGGGTGAGGGCCTTGATACACAAGAGAAAATTTGTCGTACTTGTGCTGAAAGTAGAGGCTACACCGTAGTTCCCCACGGAAAAGTATTCCGAGAAACGTTCAGCGGTAGAAAAGATACCCGACCTGTTTTAGAAGAGATTTTCGATTACATCGAGAAAAATCCTGGAAAAGTTCAATATTTTGTATTTAGAATGATTGACCGTTTTACTCGAGGCGGTGGCTTCTCTTATGAAGGTATAAAGAAAAAACTTGCTAGTTATGGAGTAGAGATGATTGATACTACAGGAATAATACAACCGAGCAAAAATACTCTTGATTATTTGGGTTTTGAATACGATTGGAGCAAAACATCACCAAGCGGAATAACTGAACTTGTCATGGCAGATAATGCAAAATCTGAGGTTACGACAATTCTAACAAGGATGATTGCCCAGGAAATAGAATTAACTCAAAAAGGATTCAAGGTTCGTGGCGCCGTCGATGGATACTTGAATAGTAGAATTTATGTAGATAGTAAGAAGAGAATGATACAAATTCCCGACCCAGAACGTGCTAAGTATTTTATAGAAATGTTCAGACTTCGTGCGACGGGTACACTTACAGATAAGGAGATTGTAGATAGGATTAATGCTATGGGTTATCGGTCTAGAATCCAAAATAAATGGGATAGAGCCCACGAAAAGATAATAGGCCACGGAGGAGGACAACAACTTACCGTTAAAAGACTTCAGGCCACCATACAAAGACCAATTTACTGCGGTATTATGTGCGAAAAGTGGACACGCTGGCAACCTATAAAAGCATACTATGATGGTTTAGTGAGTATAGACATGTTTAACCAAGCGAATCGTGGAAGTGTATTCATAAAAAAAGAAGGTTCTGACATGACAATACTTTATGATTATTATCCGGAAAGATTGGTAGTTAAACGTATGCGTGATAATCCGATGTTTCCATATAAAAACTTCGTATTGTGTCCTACCTGCAGTAAGCCATTTCTAGGTAGTTGTCCTGTTGGTAAAGGTGGCGAAGGATTCCCAACATATCACTGCTCTCGTAAGCATAAATATTTCGGCGTTCCCAAAAAGAAGCTTGAAGACAGTTTCAAAAGCCTTATCAATGGCCTCCTATTCAAACCCGAAGCCCTCAACTCTATGGAAGCCAGCTTCCTAAACAAATTCCATGAACGCAAGGGTGAGATTATACAGTCTTCTATTGATGTTCACCGTAATATCGCCGACCTTAAAATTGAGCAGAAAGCCAAGTCAGATGCCTTCGTGGCAACCACCAGTCAAGTCTTAAGGACTAGTCTCGAAAAACAGATTGAGGAGCTTGAAGAAAGGATAAAATCAGCCAATGGAGAGAGTCAGAAGATAGACATCACAGAGAATGATATTACTAGTTTCAAATCTTATGGAAAATACTTTATGGAACACCTACCAGAATTGCTATTAAACACTTATAATCCAAGGCAACAGCAGAGCTTACTTAGCCTAGTATTCGAAGACTTCCCCACTTACACCGAATTAGTTAATGGAACACCAAAACTAGCTTGGGTTTTCAAGCTATCTTCGACAAGCACATCACTAGAATCCCTCCGTGTGACCCTACGGGGAGTCGAACCCCGATTCCAGCCTTGAGAAGGCCGTGTCCTAACCATTAGACGATAGGGCCAAAAACTTACAAACCGAACTCGAACACTATACTGACAAATCTTACTTATTTCAACCTTACTTTTTCTCCAACCACTCCTTTTCTTGACGAACCAACAACTCGCTAGCACGTCCAGGTTCCTTTAAAAGTGCCGCAGAAACACGTTCCATTCTCGTTGATTGAGATCCTTTGATCAAAATAATATCTCCGGCTTTAACAACAGACTTTACATATTCACTAGCCTCAGTTGAATTATCAAAAGATTTAATTTTTCTATCAACCGGAGAAACCTCAAAAGAAGTCTTAAATCTCTGACCAACGGTTATGAGAACATCTGCACTCTCCAATGCGAGCTTCCCTATTCTTTTGTGTTCATCACTAGAAAATTTTCCTAGTTCCAACATATCACCAAGTACAGCGATCTTGTGACCAGAACATTGCAAAGATTTCAAAGTATTAAGAGCAGACTCCGCCGCATCTGGAGAAGAGTTGTATGAGTCATCGATGATTGTAGAGCCATTGATACCAGAAATAACATTCATACGACCATTAGGAGCATGAAAATCTGTGAGACCTTGAACAATATTGCTAATAGCAAAACCTCGCGCACGGCCAGCCGCTACAGCAGCTAATAAAGAATAAACATACGGTGAACCAACTGCGCCATTAATAGTTATTGGAATTGAATTTCCTTCTATATCAAGTTTGAATGACATACCAACAAGTGCACTAACAGATACTTGATTCACTTGGGACTCCGCATAAACTGGAGCATATTCAGATCCACGAGCATCAGCTTGCGCATTCATGCCATAAGTTTTGACTAATACGCCGGATTTTAAAGCCTCAGGTGCAAGTGTCATTACTTTTTCATCATCAGCAAAAAGCACCAACGTTCCACCTTTTTTTACCGCTCGTGCCAAAGCAGATTTTTCCTTGAACACATCTTCTGGAGTTGGAAAAAATTCCACGTGCACTGGAGTTTGACTGACCAAGGTAATCACAGCAATATCGGGTTTGAGCCAACGTGTAACGCGAGAAATATCTCCAGGATGATCAGCACCAATTTCCAAGATGAGGCAGTCTGGATATTCTACATGCCATAAGATAGCTTCTAGGCCTTGAAAAATATTCTCTAACCACCCACTTAAGCTATGCCAAGCATTTGGAGCTCCGATAATAGTCAGTGGTAAACCAAGTTCACTGTTCATGCTTTTCTCACTTTTGCGAGCATATATACTTTGACCTTTAAAAACCGAAAAAATTGCATCTTTTGTAGATGTCTTACCGACGCTTCCAGTTACAGCCACAATAAAAGGCCTGTATTTTTTAAGAATCAACCGTGACTCAATATCAAGTATAGTAACAAGTAATTTTTTCATTAATGATTTCATATTATCGATCTGGCGGAATATTGTAATAGTTTATCAGAAATGAAGCAATCTCGTCGAATGGTTGAGTCAGCGTTGCAGAAGCATATTCAGCGCCACGTGGATATATCTGATACAAGAAAACTATGAATTTTGGGTTATACGCTGGGAAGAAACCAAAGAAGGAGTGAAGATATCTGTCAGAATAATATCCCCCATTCACATGGTCCGCAATTTGCGCAGTTCCTGTTTTGGCCGCGACGGTATAATGATCACGCTTGATAGAACCTTTCAGCAAGGCAACATCAACGACTGTTACAAGCATTTGATCAACATCATCAACCGTTTTTTTCTTTAAAACTGGACCAGTTTTAGGTGTAGTAATCTCCTTTGTTGTACCGTCTGTGTATATAATTTCTTTTACAAAGTGTGGTTGAACCAAATATCCACCATTTGCCAGAACAGCGAGCCCTCGTATCATCTGCAATGGAGAAACTGCGATACCTTGCCCATACGCTGCGGTCGCTACATCAATATCTTTGCCATTCTTTAGATTTCCAATTAGACCAGCGGCTTCATTTGGTACGTCGACTCCTGTTTTCTTACCAAAACCGAATGAACTAAAATAATTATACATGGCTGGCGCTCCAGCTTTGAGAGCAACCGTGGCAGCACCAACGTTAAGCGACTGACTCAAAATCTGTTGCATAGGAATCACACCTCTCGCTTTTCCATCATAGTTAGAAATCTTTTTCCCATTCAAAGTCATTGTTCCCGTATCATTATATATAGAGTCTGGCTGAATAACGCCAGTATCAAGACCGACAGCCATCGTGAGTGGTTTCATAATCGAACCCATTTCATAGACATGTTCAACCATCGGATTAGAAAGTAAAGAAATATCTTTTATATTAGAAGTACTATTAGGATCAAATGTCGGCAATGAGTCTGCTGCAATGATTTCTCCAGTCTGCGGATCCATGATAATCACTCCCATTTCATCAGAATGCCATTGTGCGGAAATACCAGCAAGAATTTGTTGAACATATGCATCAACGGTAGGTTCAAGCGTCGTAACAATATCGCCTGGAGAATTTACTATGCCGTTTATTGTACTAGTCGAATTTGCTGAGTTGGTAGTAGTGTCACCTACATCACCAAAAAGATGAACAAACATATTTATACTCGACTCAACATCTGGTCTATATAAAATATTTTCATAGCTTTTTTCTAATCCATATCGTCCTAGAACACTAGAACTTGCACTTTCACCAATCAGACCGATTTCATGTGAATCTAATGTATTACCAGGATATGAACGCCAGGTTTCTCTGGCGACACCTACACCAACAATTCCAAGCGACTGAATTATAGCCGCAACACCAGCATCTACTCTATGTGCCAATTCTTCATAATGATCTCTTGGCTTATTAGCCCGCATAATGAAATCCGCATGATCAAGTTTTATATACTGAGACAATACTTGATAATCCTGTTCAGGTGTCGTGATTAGACTGGGATTAATATAGACCATATACCCTGCAGAAACTGTCGCTGCCGTAACCTGTGTATCATCTTTAGATGAAAAAAATATTGAGCCACGATCAAAAATTGTTACTGCTGGTTTTACATATTGTGCCTCAGCTCGTAATCTATAATTTTTCCCATGTAAAATCTGGGTCGAAAAAAGTGACATAATCAAAACCAAAGCAGCCAATACGATGCATCCCAAAATAAACCGTATTCGCAACTTTTGCTTTGAATTCATATGACCAAAAGAGTAACCCTATTGTCTGAGCAAAGCAACATTTCCCATTGATGAATTGCCACGTGATATATATTGACTAACTTTTCCTTGACTCAAGCCATAGCTTTTAAATTTATCTGGTGTTATTGAACTAGAAAGTTGTAAATATTGTGCATTAAGTGTTCCAACAGAGCTAGATAACTGAGACAAAGTAGATTGATCACTTTGCATTGTTACAGTTTTTGAAATAACTTTATATACATTAAAACCGTAATACATGGCCATGCTGATACACAAAGCAATAACCACACCTGTGATTTTAGCCCTATTTTCGTTTGCTGTTGTGTATGTTTGTACTATTGCTTGTGTCATGTTAGTAATTTAATTATGGTTAATCTTTTGAATAATTCTAAGTTTTGCGCTTCTCGAACGTGGGTTTTCTGCGATTTCCTGTGGTGAAGCTGTAATTGGTTTCTTTGTTATTAAAATTGCTTCTGAGGTCTTTTGATTTTGTGTTTTCAAATCCGCCTTCTCTCTGAAAAAATTCTTGGCTATTCGATCCTCTAGACTATGAAATGAAATAACTGCCATTCTTCCGTTTGGTGCCAATCTTTCAAATCCTTTGGCCAAACCCTCTTTGAGAGCATTCAATTCATCATTCACCGCTATCCTCAATGCTTGAAAAGTTTTTGTAGCTGGGTGAATCGATTTTTTTCCATTCCACATTCCTCGTGCCATAAGCGGGACTGCCATCTTTACTATTTCTGCGAGTTCAAATGTGGTCTCGATTTTTTTCTTTTCTCGATAATTTACAATTGCTTTTGCAATACGTCGTGAATATCGATCTTCTCCGTAACCAAAGATAATGTCTGCAATATTTTCTTCATCCCACTCATTTACGATCGTATTGGCGGTAAACTGGTAATTTGCAGGATCACCCATCGTCATAAGAAGTGGCTCATCTTTCTGAAAAGTGAAACCTCTGCCGGAATTATCAAGTTCATCAGATGAAATACCCAGGTCCAAGAGAATCATGTCAACTTCTTTGATGCTATGCTTGTCTAATGCTTGGTCTAGATTTCGAAAGTTTGTGCATTCGAGAATAATTTTTTTGTCATCATTAGATCTGACTTGAGGAATTTCGAGTATTTTTCTTGCTCTCTCGATTGCTTGCGAATCTTGATCGAGGCCAATGATGGTTAAGTGAGCATTATTGCAGTTTT
>CAIVGA010000022.1 GCA_903905325.1 uncultured bacterium | reverse complement strand
TGTGACAAGATGTTTTTCTTTTATTGATTTGAGATCTGTGCTCAAAGCAACCGCAACCTTTATGTTATCTGCAGAAAATGGATAACCTCCTAGTGCTGTATAAAAGATGTAGTTGGTTCCATCAAGATTGGTTATTCGTGGATCTTCACAACCAAATTTGTCATACTCTGTACTTGGACCAAATAAGACTTTTCTTTTTTCAAAATGTATATGATCATTAGCAGTCGCTATTCCAATCACAGACGTGCTCATGTGTGGTTCTCCGAGCGGGTCCGGTTCAGACATGGCTCTGTATAGAAGATATGTTTTGTTTCCATCGACGATGGGACATCCGTTGAAAGAAGCCATGCCTTCCCAAGGGTGTTCTCTTGTGGGAGATAAGATCGGATTATGTTCTAGTCTGTTGAGTGTAAACATATTATACTTTTCCGTATTGTATCATCCAATCCAATAAAGTCTTGAGCGGTGTTTTTGCTACACAGACATACTTGTCGCCACCGCCGTAATAAACGACGAGGTCTTTGACGCCACTAGACCCATTTTCAGAAGGATCTATGATCAAAGCTCCAGAAGCATAAATAACTCCCGGCTTCCAATCATTTTCATAATGCATATCTGGTTCGAGAATCGGCAGAGGTGAGCGGTATATTATGGTGGTTGGGTCATTTATATCTAATATCATACAACCAAGCTTGTATTTGTTTGGATCATTTTTATCCATGGCATGATAAAGAAGCAACCAACCTATGTCTGTTCTAACCGGAGGAGGGCCAGCACCGCGTACCCAATTATCCCAATGATCAGGTCTTCCTCCAGATGGGGGAATACTCTTGATGAATTTTGTACTTTTTTCGTCATATATCTCATCCAAATAGTCTATTTTTATTTGTGGAGATAGACTATGTAGTATTGCGAATTTGCCATTAATCTTTTCCGGGAAAAGTACCCAGTTTTTGTTTACTTGGTCTGGCGATGAAATCAGTCTAGGTTTTTTCCAATTCCATCGACTTTTTTTCAAATCTTCCATAGAAATTGAAGTAAGTGCAATACGTACAGAATCCCAGCCTTCAAACGCTGTATATGTCATATATACTCGATTTTCTATAACTACTGCGCGAGGATCTTCACAGCCACCCCAGCCACCACCAGACGTGTAAATTTTTGAATCAAAATGTTTTGGACTATTCGTATTGCGTGTTGAGGCTGAAATGAATACTGGATATGGAGATTTGTCTTCGAACTTTAGACCGTCTAGGCTTTTCGCGTGTCCGACTCTAGACAATCCATCTTTGCCGATTGCTCGATAAAATAAATGAACAAGACCCTCATCGTCTTTTACTACTGCTGGATTGAATGTTCCAACAGACTGCCACTCTTTATGTAATTCTGGTCTAATGACAGGGTTATGTTCGTGGCGACTGATTGTGTGTTTTACCTTAGTTTTCTTTTGTAATGAGATCTTTGCATATAATCGAGCGGTAATATAAAGCAGTACTGCTAATACACACGCACAAAAAGCGATGAAAACAAAAGGGTTTCTGATTATGTATTCAAGAACATTAAACATTAACTTTATACTCTTCCGTATCTATCTTCGGTGCGCACAATATCTTTCTCGTCAAATTCTCCGTATGTGATTTCAAGTAGAGAGACACCTTGGTCACCAGCTTGTATCCTATGTAATGCTCCAGTTGGTACGAAAAATTCTTTGCCAGGTTCTATTTGCGAAGTATTCTCACTAATTGTTGCAGTACCATTGCCAGAAAGTATGTGCCAGAATTCATCACGGTGATTGTGATATTGCATGCTAAAAGATTGATCCCTTTTCAAGGTAATGAGTTTGACAGTACAAGGTGAATTTTCTATAAACTTAATAAATTCACCCCATGGTCGCTCTTCGCGATAAGGTTTTTGGGGTTCTAAAGACATTCTTACCCATATTGTATCATAGAGCTTTGCTCTAAACGAGAGAGCCTTGTGGAAATGTTATGTTGTTGCGTGGTATTTTGCACCCAACGCATTGGTTTTGTCGTATACATGAGGTAATATATACACATTATGACATTTTTTCAGAAGACAATTGTGCTTGTCGAGCTATATGCACCAAGCATTTTACGTTATGGTATGGCGGCTGTAATTTTGTGGTTTAGTTTGCAACAGCTTATCCATGCTGATGCGTGGACGGCTTATGTGCCAGACTCAATCGTTTCTCTTTCACATATGAGTGCAGTCACGTTGGTTTATTTTAACGCTTTGTTCGAATTAGTTTTTGGTGTAATGCTTTTATTTGGCTGGCAAACGAGGATTTCAGCATTGCTTTTGTCCCTACACCTTTTCGATATTATGTGGGTTGTTGGTTATGGAGAAATTGGTGTGCGTGATTTTGGACTAGCTGTAGCCACTCTCGTAGTATTTATGAATGGGCCAGACCTTCTTTGTATTCAAAAGAAAAAAAGTATTTCAGCAGACAAAATTAATTAATTAAAATATATGGAACAAGAAAATAATTTGCAAAGAAATTTGGGTATTACAGTAAGTGTGATTATCGCATGTGTTGTTGTTTTTGTTACGATTATTTTCAATAAAAGTTCGTCATCTTCATCGTCAACTTTGGCCGACCAGACTTCTGTGGTGAACTCTCAGGCTTCAAATCAGGTCTTAAATCAGGCTCCGGTTCAAGGCGATGATGAGGGTGATAATGTTCCAGCTAGTATTCCAACTAATATTCCGGCAAAGACACCGGTTGTGACGACGATGCCTCCGGCTACTGTGCCAAAACAGACTACAGCAAAAGCCACCTCTGTTTACAAGAACGGAACTTATTCTGCTACTGGTTCGTACATGTCTCCTGGTGGATATGATCAGATTGGTGTAACTCTCACACTTGCCAACGATATTATTACTGATATTTCAGTCACACCTATGGCTGGCGATCACACATCTTCTAGATATCAGAGTAGATTTATTTCTGGATATCAGCAATACGTTGTTGGAAAAAATATCGCTAGTGTAAATTTGACCAATGTTTCCGGTGCTTCACTTACACCGATTGGTTTCAATGACGCTCTGTCTCAGATAAAGTCTCAAGCCAAAGCATAATCTATCGTAAAAAGTCCAAAATTATATGGCGCAGTTTAATTTCAAAGCCATAGGAACAGCTTGGAAGATAGATATCTACGGCGACAATGAAACCAATCTTCTATCAAAAATTCAGGCTAGGATAGAGCTTTTTGACAAAGCATATTCGCGCTTTCGTGAAGATTCGTTGGTTACAGAGATTTTACGATCAGATGAAGGAAATAAATCTAGTAAAAATGGCAATAGTCGAGAGTTCATTTTTCCAGATGATGCAAAGCCCATGATGGATCTTTACTATGATTTGTATTTACGTACTAAAGGATTAGTTACGCCACTCATCGGTCAGTTAATCTCTGATGCTGGTTATGATGCAAAATATTCTTTGCAAGCAAAAGAGAAATTGCAACCTTCACCAAAATGGGAAGAAGCGATCGATTATACACATCCAATTTTGACTGTAAAAAAACCGGTCTTGTTAGATTTTGGTGCAATAGGGAAGGGTTATCTGATAGATTTGGTCGGAAAAGTATTGGAAGCGGATGGCGTGACAGAGTATTGTATTGATGCTGGTGGAGACATTCTTCATAAAGGTGTTACGCCTATACGTGTCGGTCTTGAAAATCCAGATAATTTCGATCAGGTCGTTGGCGTTTATACTCTGGAAAATGGAAGTATATGTGGATCTGCTGGCACTCGTCGTAAGTGGAGTACAAAGTTTGGCGACTTCACACATATTATAAATCCCATGACGATGGTTTCTCCAAAAGATATTATTGCAGTTTGGGTTACTGCCGACACGGCGATGCTGGCTGATGCTATTGCCACGTGTCTATTTTTTGCAAGTGCCGATAAGTTGACTAAGGTTAATGAGCTTGGTCAGTCTTATTCTTTTGAATATATGCTAATAAGAAGCGACCGCTCGTTTGAGAAATCTGACGGGTTTAAAGGGGAGGTGTTTACTAACTAATTTGATACGTACCCCTTTTAGTAGACACTTTAGAAACCCCCTAACCTACTCTAGACAAAAGATGATTTCTGTATTCTACAGGCG
>CAIVGA010000021.1 GCA_903905325.1 uncultured bacterium | reverse complement strand
CTTTAATCATGCGATCATGTTTCTTGCCATCCAGTTTTTTAAATTTTTCGTAGGCCATGAGTTATCTATTTATTGTAGAGCTTAAATACCGTATTATAAAGCAGTATTGAAAGCATGAACAGGTTCAGGAACAAGTCTATTAAGGATGGATCAGTATTAATCATATTTAGAGAATATCCTTCCTCAGAAGAAAAAGAGGTTGATACGAGACATAAAGGATCAATTATAGGAGAGGCTGCTCTATATAATGATAACTCGATACGTACTGCAAGTGTTGAAGTAATTTCATCAAGTTCTGAACTAGTGAAAATGACAAGAGATGAATTATTACAAGCAGCATCAAAAAACAATGAGCTAAAAGATGCTATAGCTTCCTTAGCTTCGCTACGTCATGCTCGATCAATACAGACTTCTCTTTTATGCGGACATGATGTGACAGTTAAAAACGAAATATGTAGTATTTTGGTAGCGGATATTCATCATTTCAGTCATTTAGGAGAGAATGTATGGAGTGAGCTTTCAAACTCTTTTCTGTATAGATTTATATGGGAATGTGAACGCATCACATCTAAGTATTCATGTGTGTTCGAGGATCAGGGGGATGGGTTTAAAATTATTTTTCGTGGTATAGACCATTCACATCGAGCTATTAAATGTGCCAAGGAAATATGCAAGTCATTTTCTGAACTCAGAACTGAATATATAAATGAAGAAAATAGCTTTCGTTTGATCGGTTTAGGAATTGGTATAGTTAGCGACTTTTTGTCTATCATTTTTCGCACAGGTGAGAAGGAATATATTGTTGGTAACAGCATAAATATTGCATCAGCAATATCTAAGTATCGAGCCGACCCAGACGAAATTGGAGTATACCTTCATCCAGGGGTTTTTCTTTATTCTAATAAGAACGAACTTACTATAGAAGGACCATCAAAAAAATGGCTTGATAAAATTGCTAAATCAGTTGATCTGTTTAGATTAAAGCTCGTTTGAATAAACGGAGTAAAACACAAGTAGCTTGGTTGGCCATAAAAATGCAGTTTATCGCTGATATGTGATGATATGAAGGTAATCGTGCAGAGGTTATTCCGCAGATGGGACAGACGAGTCGCTGCTATTGATGGAATATCTAGTCGCAAAGCGTCAAAAAAACGAACCCGACGATTGCTTGGGTCCACTTTGCAAATTAAAGCCACGACATTAGACACTCCGTGCGTTTTGTCTAGTTTTGTGCCATGCTTCGTGTAAGTAGTGTTATGTTAAAAAGGTGAAATTATGATTTATTACAGTCGTTTAATTGTTTGTTTTTTATTTTTTTTAGGTAACAGTGTTGTATATGCTTTGCCTAAAATAGATGAGGTAATTGAGAAATTAGGTGTAGGTAAAAATGTAAAATGGGAGATTGATCTTGAGAGAACAAGCTGTCATCTTGGTAGTGATTCAGGTAGCAATTGTAGTATTTGCAGTAAGAACTTGGTAAGCGAAAGTCTTATATTTGTATCACAAGACAAAGTTGATGTAGTTGTGTCTTGTATAAATGATGGCAAAAACATTACAACCAAAACACCCAAAAGCTGGTCAGTCCAATTAGATGATAAAAAACATAATAATATTATAAAGTTTGATGATGATATATATGTAATTCTATTTAATCTAGATGGCAAATATATGAAATTATTAAGCATTCCTAGCGAGAGAAATACATACCAAACAGATAAAGTATATAAAATGGTTGATAAAAATGTTAATAAAAATTAAACTGTTTTTTAAAAGGTGTTTGTTATTATTTAAGTATCTACTAAAAATAATTATCAAACCAGAAGTTACAACAATAATTGGATTATTATTAACGGTTTCAATATTTGCATTAACACAAACCTATCAAAAACATCATGATTTTTACCAGTCTATTTTAAAAGAACAAATAAATTCTGATGTTAGATTATTGGAAATTTCAGGTGATCTTATTAGTCAAGATGACAGGTTTTCCAATGAGTCAAAAAAATTAAAAAGCCAGTTTATTGCTGTATATTACGGGAGAATGCTATTTTTTGAAAGTTGCGTTGGCAAGGATTCTAACAGAATAGAATATCTAATTGATTTGAAGGAAGCCATAGATAGCTTTTATGGTAAGAATGAAACATGGGGTATAACGCTTGATGATATAAAGATTAAAACATATAATTTATCTGTAGTTTTTTCAAATTCATATAACAAAGTAAAAGAAAATGAGTGTTTATTTTAAGTGTTTAGTTTTGATTGTTATTTTATTACTAACACAGACAAGTAATTATGTGTACGCAGAATATAATTTAAGTTATAAATATGACATTTATTATTTAGTTGTTGGTTCAGGACATTATTCAAAAGGAGAAAATATGGATAGACCAGAGGCAATAAATAGTGCTAATCAAATGGCTTTGAATATTCAAAAAATTGGTGGGCATGGCAAGAAGTTACTATCAGGCGAAAACAAACCAGTCACAAAAAATGATATATTAAATTTGATTTATGATTTAAAGCAAACGATTAGACTAGATAAAGCTAAAAATCCACTCATTATTTTTTATTTTATGGGACACGGTTTAGGCAGTAGTGAACTAGATCAGTTTATTATGTTTGGTACATATGATTTTAAGAATCCAATAACTCGAGTTGATATTGATAATAATGGAATGTTTTTAAAGGATGTCATGTCTGCTGATGAACTTGCAGAGAATTTTTACTTATTTAGTAATGACGATAACGACAGGTTTCTTGATAATGTATTTACTGTTGATAACATTAACAATATAAAAAAAGAAATCAAACATATACATGAAAAGTTTCATGAAGAAAATCATACAATGATGGAAGATACATACAATAATATTAAATTAATGATAAAAGAGTCGAATGAATCTGCTGTAATTGATGCTCAGAAAAATACTCAATTTACTCAAAAAGAACTAAATGAATTTATACAAGAAAATGAAGAAATAAAAAAAGTGATAGAAATGTACGAGAAAATGTTTACAGGTTATGATGAAAAAATGCGAAAAGACATTATTAATCGGGTTATAAGTGAATACAAATCTATGGACGATATTAGAAAAAAATATGATCTTCAAACTCAACGTAATCGTGAAGAATCAAAGGAAATATTTAAATTATTAACTGAAAAAACAGGAATGAGTGGTGATTTTTATGAAGATGAAGATAAAATATCCAAAGATTATCTTGACTATGCATCTAATAAAAAGGATATTGAACCACTTGTAAAAGAAAGTAAAAAGTTAAAAAATCATGTACCTTATATATTAATAATTGATAGTTGTTTAAATGGTGTTGAAGGTATGAATGAATATATGTATAAAATAATAAACGAAGCACCTGGAACTTCATTCCATCAAAAAAAAGTCTATAAAGATATAGATTATTTTCTTGTTAATCTACTACGAGGTGATACGTTCAAGAAGTATGGGGCGTTATTTTTTGCAGCAAATCCT
>CAIVGA010000020.1 GCA_903905325.1 uncultured bacterium | reverse complement strand
AATTTCTTGCTCTAATTTCTGACAATCAAAAAACCCTTATGATTAAAGGGTTTTAAGCTTACAAAATTATTAATTTTCCAAGAATAAACAAGAATTAGCTTTTCCTGTTGTTATTGAATTCAATCCCTTCACCTCTAATTGTTTGGATTAGTCTTTTCCCTCCGGTCAAAGTATTATTTATTTTCTTTGCATAATGTAAAAAACCATTATGCTCGTATAGATTGTTCTGAATGAATGTAGTCATCTTTTTTTGCGAAAAATTACGAGTCTTTCGTATACGTCCTTTCACCTGCTTTCCAATATTTTCGTAAGTTTCAAAGCCACCAGTAGGTATAAGTTTGTAAATAACATCGAAGACAATAAAATAGTCTGTCTTCTTACTGAGTTTATCTAAAAGAGCACCCTTATATCTATAGCCATCTCCATCGTCAACAATATAAAAATTATCGGGATTCAATTGTGGACTTGAGACTGAACGCATCTTTATTTGTGGCGGTTCAAGAAAATCACTTTCATTTGTACCGTCAATACACATAGAAATAGCATGAACGACTCCTTCATATGGAATTACAAGATATTCCTTTCTTACTGTGTTATAAGCTAAAGTAAAATGTCCTCGGGAAAGTATCTCTCTAACCTGAGTAACGAAACCAGTATTATGGTGCTTCTCATTAACAAGCTGACCGTAAAATGTTAAAAACCTGCCTATTATTTTTTTGATACCCTCATTATTATTTTCTGCTCGAAATGTCTTAAACACACGCAGTATAACAACTTCTGCTTCAGCTGGATTACTTATTGATTCCTCAAATCCAAACTCTTTCAATATTATCGCAATCTGAGATGGGGAAGTATATAGAGCAATTTTGCTAGCTATCGGAAGTAACCCTTTTATAGTAAACGAAGGTGGCTTTGTAGCCATTATTTTTTTCTTCTCATTTTTATCTATATTCATATATATCTTATAAACACAATATACACCACAGTACGTCATTTACAAGTACTCAATTTAATCGTATATTTAAGTCACAATTCAATATGTAAGACCTAACCCTTGTAGAGATTGGCTCAAGGTATGGTTGTAAATCGTTGAGAACAAAAAACCCGTTATTAGGGCGTTCTCAACGTTATAGAGGGAAACTTCTATATGACCGAAAGGTCTCCTAGTAACGGGCTTTGTGTTGGCTACTCGTTACTAGGGTACTACTAGTTTATTAAATTAAACAATACCCATGAAAAAATATCTCTCGGTTTTAGCTTTAGTGATACTTATTGTTCCATCAGTCGCTTTTGCATCGTGGTGGAATCCAGCTTCTTGGAGTATTTTTTCTTTCATATTTCATACCAGTTCTCAGGCGCAGACAGTGGGTACGAATACATCTCAGGTTCAGGTACCAATGGATACAACAGTTGCAACTTCAGAGAACAGTAATACAGACCAGGTAAATGTAGTAGTGAGCCAGTCACCAACAGAGAAACCTACTAAAAAAACTTCTACATATTTACAGAATCCATCTTTAACAACGCAGGTACAAACCGTACAACCTATTCAGCCAACTGGTACTTTGTGTAATGGTACGTATTGGAGCGCTTGTCCGAGTGGACAGAATTTAGTATGTCCCACAAGTGGTTCTGCATATTGTCAGGCTCCACAACAATTAGTGCAACAAGCTACACAGCCAGTCGTCACCGCTGTGAACGGCGCTACTATTTCTGGTCAAGGATTTAGGGGTGCCAAATCCGTATACATTGTTAATATAAGCACACAGGCTCGAACAGACTTACAATTTGCTGTTGCTAACGACTACACGATAAATGTTGTAAGTACTTCTGCATCTGTTGGTCAGTATAATATTTATGTTGTTAATTCCGATGGAGTAGTAAGTTTACCGTTCCAGACATCTGTAAATGCACCTCAAACATCTCAGTCAACCCAGTCCGCAGGTACGCCATACAAAGCTCAAGATGGTAACTGTTACTACCCTAATGCCTATGATTCAAACGGTAGAGCATTACAAGCCCAGTGCCCCGTTGATACGTCATCTCAGTCTTCTTCTAGTTCTGGTGTAAGTGTTGCTTGTCAGCAAGCTCAACAAAATCTTGCCACAGTACAGCAGAATCCATATATAACAGGCGCACAGACTAATTCAGCTATGCAATATGAATTGACTCACGGTGCGGGTCAGCGATTTGCTCAAAATTATAATCAACAACTGGCAAGTGCAGAACAAGAAGTGCAATTTGCTTGCCAATAAAATCATGGAAAAATTTAAAAGAATAATATTATCTCGTCGTACAGTGGTGTTAGTTATATCAATCATCGTATTGATTTTACTTGGTTCTCGTGATTATTTAACAAAACAGTGGCAACAGTTTGAATTGAATAGGGAGTTTGTCTGCCCAGAAAGTCAAACACCAGATAAAGCTGAAGCCTATTTATATAAATTTACAGAGTTTTATATGAGTAATTACCCTAATATGACATTTCAAGATTTTCTCAGTAGACGTATGCAACTTCTAGTCTCTAATAATTGTTCAACTACATTACAAAACTTAGCAAACGATAATAATGACGCATTACCAGACCAGAATTCAGTAAATGAACTCAAAAATGCACCTTATGACAAATCAACTAACCCTACTTTAAAAGAATTACCAGCATATCTATCAAAATAATATGACTAATTCTTTTTGTAGAAAATGTGGGAATAAATTGAATGGTAGCATAAAATTTTGTGAAAGATGTGGCACGACAGTTGCTGTTAGTTCAGATGATGGAGGGGCTAGAAATAATAAACATGTTATAGACAAAAGAGTTTGGTGGGTTTTTTTGCTCTGCGTTGTCGCGGTAATCATAACCACTTCTTTAGTGAGGAAAAATTCAACTGGTAGTGTTGATAGTCCCGAACAAGTAAAGTGCAGTATTGCTTCAGAAAAAGCATTTGAATTATTTAAACAGACTCACACAAGTACAAATTTCCCAGAAATAGGCGATAGTAGTACAAACAAAAAAGATGAGACTGCTAGTATAGGTTATAAATTCAATTATGATAGCAATATAAGTTTGTGTTTTATAGAATACATCATCTCAATGAAAGCTACGACGATTGATACAAACGAAACGTTGGAGGAAACTGCCAAAATAGTTTCTGCTCTAGTTAGTGATATTAATAAACAACAATCACTTGCCGGGTTTGCTACTATTCATTATCCAACTGGTAGTCAGACAATTAATGCTTGTGGAGTTAAGTTACCTGGACATTATGATGATATTAATAATATGCCTATAAAAGACCTATTTAGTCCTACGCAATGCTCGTCAGAATCAGAGTTTGATTCGTTGGTATCAGATAGGTTTGGTATAAAATAATATGAACAGTTATTTTTGTGGAAAGTGTAATAGTGAACTAGCCGATAATGCAGTATTTTGTGGTCATGTAAAAGAGCATGCAGTAAAATCGGTCGTGTTTTTATAAAATTATTAATTAATAAAACCAAAATGTTTTGTCAACAATGCGGGAATAAAATAGATGGAAGTCCAGGGTTCTGTGAAAAGTGCGGTAAAGCAATAATTGTTAAAAAAGTAGACACAGATAAAAAGATTCTAGCTGTTGTCCTCTTTGCCATCTCTTTCCTTTTAATTCTTGCGGCTTTTGGTAAGGCGGGTATAGTCGGAGAATACGAATATATAGTATTCACAAAATTATGTGGAGTTGGATATTTCTTGGTGGTGGTCTTTCTAGCATTATGCGGTGTAGCTCTATTACGTAGTAGAAGAAAATATTTTAAAACATCAGAAATCATCGGTTTTGTGGGAGTGTTCATCTTTGGTCTTGGACTTATTCAGATTATGAAAGCTGATGCTGGTGGTATCGTCGGTTATTGGGTTGCTTTGCCGCTTATCAGGATTATTGGAGTATGGGCAAGCATGGTACTCCTCCTAGTTCTAATATGTATTTCTGCCTGGTACATACTCCGTAGCGAAATTGATAGACGAAGATTATTAAAGTAATAACCTGTTAAGAAATACAAATGTTCTGTAAAAATTGTGGAAATAAGTTATCTGACAACGCCAAATTTTGTGGAGAGTGTGGTAACACGGTTAATTTTAAAACGAGTGAAGAAAATTACCCAAGACCTAAACACATAGTAGGTAAGAAATTAGGGTGGATTTTTCTAATCTGCGCTGCTTCTATAATTATAGGTATTTATACGGCAGACTGGTTTGGGTTCGGTGGAGTTGTTGTTTCGATATTTATTATCACGTCAGTGTGGAAAAACAGAAATAATAAGAAAATACTTGTTAAGCTAGCCTTAACTCTAGTATGTTTTTCTTTGTTTGGGTATTGGACAGCGCCACAGTATGAAAGCATTTCCACTGTTTTATTTTGGGGAGGAGTCACTGCTTGTTATTTGGCATATAAAGAAAAGGGGATGAAAAGAAATTCTCAAAAGACACACGAATCTAAAAAAGACCATGGAAATACAACAGAACATAGAAAGACTGAACCCGATATCGATATCAAAGGACTCTACAGGTCTCTACTTCATAAATACCACCCAGATTTTGCTCGCAGTGATGAGGATAAGAAATTCAGGACAGAGCTAACAGCTAAGATTAACAGGGCATATCAAACTGGTGATACACATACGTTAAAATTGTTTATGTGAAGCGAGTATCCGTAATTCACAGACAAGAGGTGTTTCCCGATAATCATAATATCGTAAGTGGCCATTGTATCCCTATGTATGTGGTGGTAGGCTAATAACACAAATGGAAAAATATCAGTATTTAAGAAGACACGTGAAGGGAGTCCATGTTGAGAAATGGACGATTGATAACATAAGAGATGGTTTAGAATATTTTAAGGAACTGAACGGTCGATATCCTGGTTCAAGGGAGGTTGATTCTTTTGAGTATTTACCTACACGCAAGATGATTGAGAGAAATTTTGGAGGGCTTGAGAAATTAAAGAGTTCATTAGGGTATGTCGATACCAATTTTGGAAAAGGTAAATTTCGGTCGGAGATTGCGTTTAAGGTTAATAAACGAGGTCGTGATACGGAGATACAACTTCAAAAATTATTAGTAAATAAGTTTGGAGAGGTTTTTGTGCATACAGAAAAGATTTTTGATAATACCAAGAACAGAGTTGATTTCTACATCTATGCGCCAAAAGGAAATTTTGGTGTTGATGTATTTTGTACTGAAACTATGCACAATTTACAAGGAAACATAAACGTTAAACTGAACAAGTATTCTGATTTTAAGGAGAAAATGTATTTCGTTGTTGCTGGTGGCTGTATCTCACAGGAAGATTTAGATAATTACTTATTAAGCAAGATTAGACATCTACCAGCCAACTCTGAAATTGTAACATTTGAAAAATTTGCGAAATCTATAAGATACATGGCAGCTTTTACAAGTTCGTTTAATGATTCAAATACAGGAGAAACCTCATAAGAATATGAGTGCTGATTTATTCTATGAATTTTGGCTGACACTTTCAGATAAACAACGAGAGGAGCGTATTCAACGTACCTATACTGTCTGTAGGGCTGTCGCTCAAAAACAGCTTGATAAGATTAAGAAACTTGAACATGTAAATATAAAAAAGAGAGGTGCTCATTTTTGGGTTTTTCAGATGATAAAGGGATTTTGGCAGGATACCGATTTTTTTACAAGGCTTGGAAAAAGACGAGATAAGCATTGCGGGGTACCAATTCTTAGAATAATTCTTGAAAAGCTTATTCGCGTTGGGTATTTTTGTAAAAAGACTCCCAACGAACAGGAAATAATAACGGAAAAAGAAATAATGAAAATGTATATGAGATTTTATAATGAAGATAAAGTGCATGGAAATGATGGTGCTGATTATAAAAAGTATTATGATGAGGCCAACACATCGGGATTTCCGCCAATAGAATCAGTGACTGAAAGAGATTTAAATCCGTTCCCTAATTCATTGGAGAAGATGCTATATGAAAGCGAAATGCCTGAGCCAGATAAATGGTATACACACTACAGATTCCTCTCTGAGGCGGAACACGGCGGAATGTTTTATCAATATTTTCGCTCAAATCAACCCGGAGAATATAGGAGAGCACTTATGTTGCTTCTCCCTATTTGCTACAAGATGTTGGAATGGACTGATATTTATCTGGGTTTTAACATGGAAAATGATGTCCGAGAGGTAATTAAAAAAGGTGAGTCAATAAATAAAAAAGGTATGCAAGGTTTCATGGGTGTTTAGGTATCTATAAAGTGCAAAAGTTGACAATGACAAAACGTTTTTGGTATAATTGACCTATCTTAGGGTTAAAGAACCGAAGATGGACAGCATTCGTACAAAATGTTTTTTGAAAGGTTTAGTGGCAAGCATTTTGGGGAAGGAAACTTTCCCAAGTGTAAACTTGAGGGTTAACTCCCAGAGTGCTGTCCACTGAATCGTTCTAAAGGCAAATAGTCCGAATTGGTTTATAAGACTAACCTGCTAACAGAATAGCCCTAACTTCGACCAACGGGTCAATGTATCAACCGTGACGGCACGCCTTAAGTGCAAAGGTATTATATAGATACAAAATAACATTAAAGCACTATGCCAGACACAACTCTGGAGTTTCTTAACAAAGTAACTCCCCGAATTGGACCTGCGAATGCTATCAATCTTTTGAAAGATGCTCATCTGACGGCTTTTCGACAATTATTTGTCGAAGCTGGAGTTTCAGAAAAGAGAGTCCAGGAAATAATTGATGGGGCATTACAGAAAACAGCACAGAACATTTTAGAAATGCCTGTGCCGTCTCCATTCGTAAGATAGTCTTAAGAAAAAACCTCTTATAGGTTTCCGAGGATTACCGTCCTCGGTTTTATTTTATCACTAACTGAGTTAAGGATACTAGTCTTTCAATGTTAATAAGTCAAGAATATGTTATTTTTTGATGAATATATAGTGTTAAGCTCTGTGGGGTAGTAACTCACCTAATGTTTTAAAAGCTAATATCACATAATTTCTCTGTCCCACCAGTTCTGAAAGCCACCCTATAGGGTCACATGTGAACGTTGTGAACTTCGGTGGTATACTATTTGCACATGGGAAAATTAATTGATTTAGCTACTGACCCCGAGCAATATTCAAGCGGAAGAGCTGTTACATGGGTCAATGATGATGTTCGTCAGAAAAAGCAACAAGAAAATTTCTGGAATGCAATAAGTCCATATATTAAAGCTGCTTGTCAGTCAGCACTTGATATTGGTTGTGGTTCCGGATGGAGCGCAGAAAAATTTAGTAAACTTGGGTCTAAATGGGAAGGACTTGAACCATCTTCCAGTCATTTTGAAATTGCACATAAGGTTCATCCTAAATTTAATATTCTTAATATAACTTTTGAGGAGTATAACACATATAGTCATTTTGATTGCGTCATTGCTCTTATGGTGTTCAGCCATATAAAAGATGTTAGGAAATCTTTTGAAAAAATCTTTAGCCTCCTAAATAAAGGCGGGACATTTATCATAATATGTTCAACTTATCACGATGAAGCTAATAGGGTAGAAAGGAATGGAAGAAAATATGAGGTTGAGGTCATAGATGATAATCAATATGTCGATAAAGCTATTGTGGGTGCGTATGGCATTGCAGATATTAATCGTAAGTCGGAGTATTACATTAATGAGGCAGTCTCTAGTGGGTATAGTTTAGTCAAACATCTAAAGGTTGAGGATATCGGTTACTCGCCAAAAGACTTGTTTATATTTAGTAAGTCATAATAGTGCACACAATTCCTGGAGACTATTTTTGATGTATTCCTCCTGTCTCACCAGTTCTGAAAGCCAACCTAAAGGGTCACAGGTGAACATCGTGAACGTTGTGCACATCAGTAGGGCATAGACACAATACCAAACACCTCTTTCCACCTAAGCATGGTAGCTTCTATCGTGTTCCATCCCAGACTCTGTAAGCTCACCCAAAGCAATAAAGCGACTAGAAAGGGACACAAATCCTTTTTTACACCTGTATTGCAACGTATTATCAGAGATAGAAAGTTCTGAAAAAATAACACGAATGATTTTATCTTTTTCCTCAGGTTTGGCAATTAAGTAATAAGATAGGGCATCTTTTAAGAGTTCTGAAAGTTTTACAACATCATTGACTGTTTCTCTCATTGAAACATCAGAGGCTCTTTCTAGGTTACACAGTGTAGCCAATTCAAGATTTAGATTAGTTTCTTCTGTCACAAGTTTTTCTGGTGCGTAAGCTCCAGGGTTAAGCACTTCGGTTGTCACGACGTAGTCGTGGTGGCCAGTATCATCGCGGTAATTACTGGTATTGTTGCATGGTTTTTACCGCCATTGAAAAAGCTTGAATAAGTAAAGTAATTCATCACAGCGTCTGGCTCATAGTCAGATGCTGTTTTTATTTTACATCTCTAGGTTTTCCACCTATTCCATATTTAAACTTCCGCGATACTGCTATACTTAAAGCATTATGAAAAACTATCAACAAGGCTCAATCTTATTGTGGGTTATTCTAGTCGTTGTTGTGTTAGCAATAGTTTGTAATTTTATTTATTCGCTTTTCTTGCCATAAGTAAATGAATCAAGAATCCGACGAAAATATTTCTGACACATGCTCAGTGTGTCATCAGTCTATAAAAAAGGAATATTACTTTTGTCCAAATTGTGGCAATAAATTAAATGCGCCACCTCTCTCAACATCAGTTTGGACTCAGATCGGAATATATGCCTTTAGTATAATTCTTCCTTCGATTTGTTTTATTTTCGTTACAAGGTGGCCAGGTTTGAAATATAGCAAATCTAATGATTTAGATAAGCGCCGAATTGGTTATATTGCCTGGGTACTTCTTATCATCTCCACGATTCTCACTTACTGGTTTGCATATGCGTGGACTAAAAACGTTATTCAATCTGCTGTTGATACAGCTAACGCTGACCTAAGTAGTTATTCCTTATAATTGACAGCTCATGTATAATAGTCATATGAAGAAATATGAACTTTTGGTTTTATGTTCACTTTTTATTGTGGTGATTTTGAGCACAATTTCTCTTAGCAGTATAACTTTGGTTCATGCGTCTACGTGTTCAGTAATTAATTCCGATTTAGCTGTAGGTCTAACAGATACCGTTTCTGGTGGTCCAATTACATCGCTACAAAATTATTTACAAAATCTTGGTGATCTTAAAGTTGCACCAAGTGGACATTTCGGTCCAGCAACGTTCGCAGCTGTTAAAATTTTCCAAACAAGAAACAATATTTCTCCGACTGGTTACGTTGGTCCACTGACTCGTGCCGTAATTAATAAAAGTATATGTTCCGTTACTCCAGCTGTAACCACAACCTCTACATCAGCTGTTGTTATACCCGTTCCACCGCCAGTTGAAATAGCCGCACCAACGCCAGCGCCAGCACCGTCAACAGCTCCAGTCACCACCATTTCTGCTTCCACTTTTGATATTACATCACCAGCTGTTGGTCAAGTACTTCCTATAAACAGCTCGCTGATTATCCGTTGGAACAAGTTACCACCAAATGTATTCAATATTGTTTTGGAACAACCGGGTGGCGTTGGAGCCGGATTTGTAGCACAGAGCGTTTCTCCGACTGCTGGATATCAATATTTGTGGAAAGTTGGCTCCGTTTTTTCTTCTCAGCTAAATTCAAATATAAAAGTTGATGTTGGTACATATCGTGTTAGATTGCAAAGTACATATAGTGGAGCAACCTCATCAGATCAAGTAAGTGGCTGGTTTACTATTGTTGCACCACTATTCGCCGCCACATCAGTGATGCCAGCGTCTGCACCTGCCGACAACTCAACATCGGTGGTTCTGTTGGGTTCTGGGTTTACGTATTACACACATTTGTACTTTGATTCAAACGATTTTGCCACCAGAGTATCAAGTTCTTATATTTCACCTGATGGTTCTGTACTTGTGTTTACAGTTCCTACAACAATGTCTGTCGGTCGCCATACATTATTTGTAACTAATGGATCGAATATATCTAGTAGCTCGTTACCATTTATTGTGTCAGCTGTTCAATAATAATTATTTTTATGATATCAAATTTTTCTAAAAAAATATTTCTCGCGACTTTAATTTCATCTTTATTTTGTATCTCTGCGAATATAGTCTCGGCAGCTACGACACCTACATTAGCTCTAACTAATAGTAATTCCTCTGTCAAAATGGTTGTAACGGGAGCTGATCCAAATGCAACAGTGGTATTTGGTTATCAAAATAATACGACTATAGATATTGGCCAGACAGATTCTAATGGATCATTCAGTGTCATGCTTGGTCAAAATTCATACGGTCAAAATTATGGATCACAAGTGTATGTGTCGGTAGATGGAGCTTCTTCTTCGAAAGTATCTTGGCCAGCTTCTACGATGACGAGTAATCAATCAGGAAACAGCCTGTCTTTGTCTCAGACGAATGTATCTTTAACATTAGGACAGAATGTCACAATTTTTGCTTCAAATGCCACGAATGCTTTAGTCATAAATGGAAATACCAATCCATCTGTCACGTCTGTGTCTATTAAAGACAACACATTTTTTATAAACGCTTTGAGTGTTGGTTCATCCACTATTACAGCGTGTACGTCTTCTGAAGGTTGTGGCTCGGTAAATATTTCAGTACAACCAGCAACCAATGCTGTTACATTTAGTCAATCTCCTATTTATGTGACCGTTGGTCAGTCGGTAACGGTTACTGCTTATGGACCAGACTCTTTTTATGGACTAGCAAATTCAGATCAAAATGTTGTGACGGCTACGTTGAATGGAAGTAGTATTGTAATAAAAGGATTAACGGTCGGTAGAGTTGCTCTATCTTTGTGTGCAACAGGATGGCAATGTGGAGTTGTCAACGTCAACTCTCTGAGTTCTGGTAGTCCTATTCCAAATGTCACAACGGTTTCTGCTCCAGTTTATTCGGATCAACCATTGCAATTATCTTCTTTTTCAGTTTCATCAAATAATGTCTATGGATTATTTTTGGGTGCTGGTAGCACACTCAATATTAGTTTTGCGACAAACCAATCCGTAACAAGTATGCAAGTATTGATCGCTGGCAAAAAAGTTGCTGTGAATCAAGGTGATAATAATACTTTTCATGCATCACTTACGCTAACAGGTAATGAAGCCACGCCAATACCTATTTCTCTGACATTCTCTAATTCGACAGGGAAGACTGGTCAGGGCTTTTTCACTATTGGTGGTTCCAATGTTACTACCGCTGTTGGCAATGTAGCCCAAGTCACTGAACAGCCTGTGATAGAGACTGCAGGTTCATTTTCGTTCAGCAAATATCTTTACGCTGGCATGACATCTTTTGGATCTGTGGATGCAGAAGTAACCGCATTACAACAACGACTTAAGAATGACGGTTTTTTCAAAGGTTCTATTACTGGGTATTTTGGACCACAGACAAAAACTGCTCTAGAAGCGTATCAAAAGAAAAATGGATTAAGTGCATTGGGTGTTGTTGGACCTTCGACCAGAGCTCTTCTTAATAAGGGTATATAGACATATTTGTGTGACCATGTTAAGTTGCTCTTAGATTGTAAGTAAATCCGAACAATAAACCTAGTCTTTAGGAGATATGCTTATGTTTCAAGTCGTTGTCGATCTGAGACGTTATGGAGAGCATGTTCTTTTCACACATGCTCTACGTGAGTTCTACATGCTGGTTGTGGATCAAACGGCCATTGTGGCAAAATGTAAAAAGCTCGAAGCGTGTGATTTCATTGTGTACCATACTGCTATCAGTGTGGGCGTAATGAATTTCTACCAGGTCAAGAAGTTTGCTGAAGATTTATATTTACTAGGACATGATGGAGTGCTTCTGTCGCACGCGGTTGAGCCATCGATGGCAGATATTAGCTTTGCTTTCGCTGTAGCAACAGGCGAAATCAGTCCTCTATTATCTGAAACCATTCGAATGCATGTTCCAGAAATTGGTGCCCGCCTAGCTTTGTCAGCATAAAGCTTTGTCAACCTAAAATAATTTTGCATTGCATGCGCTCTACTTCCAGATGTTTGGGGTAGAGTTTTTCTTTATCTGATATAATAGAATTATGAAAGATTTTTGGTCAAGACATTTTAAAATGCTAGTTATTTTATTAGTATTTTTTCTATTGATAATAAGTACACTTGCCATATTGAGTCATTATTTTCCTGAAGAACGTCGCAATATTATGTCGTCACATCTTATTCAGGTTTTTCAGAATAATCATGGCACACTAACTGTCTCTGATGTGGTATTGATAAGATCATGGATGACTTTTGATTATATAAATACACTTTTTAGGTTACCACCTGACTATCTAAAGACTCAATTAAATATTACTGACGTACATTATCCTCGAATCTCAATTCGAACATTTGCTAAAAATAGTCATGTTGATACTTCTGTGTTTCTCAACACAGTACAGGAAGATATAAAAAGTTTTCTTTCTATGCCAGTCCAAAAATAAATGGATTATGTTTTAGCAACTACACTTTCATATTTGCTTATTTATAAATATCTAGCTTTTTTTGTTTTATTATTTTTAGGGTCCTTTATTCTACCATTACCTGATAATCTGATTTTACTAGCTGTCGGGGCGTTTGCAAGTCAGGGCTACTTTAGTTTTTTTCTGGTACTTATTTTGGCAATTATAACAACTACAGCTAGTGATATTTTGGGATACGTTCTGACAAAGAAATATGAGATGCTGGTACTAAAATTCTTACACATACCAGAACGTCATATAAAAACAGCCAATCGGTATGTTGAGGATTATACTGGCATGACGATCCTTGTGACTCGCATTGCTGGACCATTTGGACCGGCTGTAAATTTTATCGCAGGCCTTATTGGTGTTCCTTGGCACACATTTCTAATATATGATTTTATAGGAAATTTTGTTGACGTGATTCTGTTTATGTCGGCAGGATTTATATTAGGTAATTACTGGTTAGCATATTCAGATCAAATTAGCCTAGTTGTAGGAATAATTGGAACAATTATTATGATTGTGTTTGTTGCTACTCGATGGTGGAAAAAACGCGTCTAGATTTTGCCAACCAAATCCATACCAGGTTTTAGTGTGTCATCTCCAGATTCCCATGAAGCCGGACAGACGTTGCCTGGATGTTTTGATACATGCTTTGCTGCACGAAGCTTGCGAAGTGTTTCAGCGCCTTTTCTGCCGATACTGTTATCATTAATTTCAATAGACTTCAGAATTCCTTTTGGATTGATAATAAATGTTCCTCGCAAAGAAAGACCTTCCTCTTCTATATAAGTTCCAAAAAGTTTTGAAAGGGAACCTGTAGGATCTGCAGCCATGGAATATTTGATCTGCTTTATGGCTGGGGAACTGTCATGCCAAGCCTTGTGTGCATAGACTGTGTCTGTAGATACACTTAGGATTTCGGCACCTTCTTTTTTGAAATCCTTGTATAAATGTGCCATTTCTTCTAGCTCCGTCGGACAGACAAAAGTGAAATCTGCTGGGTAGAATACTAAAACTAACCATTTGCCGTTGTAATCAGACAGTTTTACCTTAACATCTTTATCCGTTATTGGATTATAGATATCAAAAGATATTTCTGGAATTTTTTCATTTATTTTTATCATTCTTTAATTATATCATTAATTATAGCCATTTCGCCAAGGCTTGCTTTTTTTATGAAGATGTGATAGTATGTGTGCACAAAGAAGCAAAGTCGAATTTCTTTCAATTAGCATAAACAATATATTCAATTATATGACAGGAACAATCAAGACCCTTACAGATAGAGGATTTGGTTTTATCTCTCGCGAAGGCGAGGTTAAGGACCTTTTCTTTCACTCAAAGGATCTCCAGGGTGTCACTTTTGACAGCCTCCAGACAGGTCAAGCCGTCTCTTTCGACGTTGTCGATGGTGAGAAAGGCCCAAGTGCAAAGAACGTTAAGCTCGCTTAGTTAATCGGGGTTACACCTCGGTTCATGATGTGACTTGATATTTCAAGCAAAAAGAAAGAGCGATCTACCGAAAGGTTGGTCGCTTTTTCGTTCGAATTCGAATAGGTGGGTCGCCTTTTTTCGTTTTATACATAGTGAATTAGTCTACCGCTCTTCCTAGCACACACTCGAAAACACGTTTTTCTCTAAATGGGAATCATTCCCATTTGTCGACGCAGTAATAAGGCTATTTTTACACGAATTTGCGAATCATTCCCACTTAGAGTAAATCAATATTTGGAGACAGTGCCCCCTGGCACCTCTCGACCTACTTAACCAGGCACATTTCCACTATATAAAAATTTGGTAATAAAAATTTGGCAAATAAAAAACACCCTCAACTAATACTTAGCAAATATAATAGATTTCTGCTAATATTTCGCTTATGGATGATATATTTCTAAAGCCATATAACTCAGTTACGACTGAAGACCGCATTTACACTCAATGGGAAAAGAGTGGCTATTTCAACCCAGACAAACTTCCAGAACGAAATCAAAAAGGTGAGCCATTTTCTATAGTTCTACCACCGCCGAACGTTACTGGAACTCTTCACATGGGTTCTGCTCTAATGTTGGCCATAGAAGATATCATGGTGCGATACGCTCGTATGACTGGTAAAAAAACATTATGGATTCCTGGTACAGATCATGCAGCTATCGCAACGCAGTCAAAAGTAGAAAAAGAAATTCAAAAAAAAGAAGGGAAGTCACGCCACGATCTTGGTCGTGAAGAACTTTTGCGCAGAATAGATATTTTTGCAAAAGAAAGTCACGACACCATCGTTACTCAGGTTCGCAAAATGGGTTGTTCTATTGATTGGTCACGTGAAGCATTTACTTTGGATGAAAAGCGTAATTTTGCTGTGCGTACGGCTTTCAAACAAATGTTCGATGATGGTCTTATATACCGCGGTTTTCGTGTGGTCAATTGGGATCCAAAAGGTCAGACGACTATTTCTGATGATGAAATTGTTTATGAGACAAGAAAAACGAAGTTGTACACATTTAAATATTCAAAAGATATTCCAATTTCTATTTCTACGACTCGTCCAGAAACAAAACTTGGTGATACTGCCATTGCTGTGCATCCAGAAGATACTCGTTACGCAAAGTATATTGGTAAGGAATTTAAAACAGTTTTCGCTGGCGAGGCTCTCGTGCTGAAAGTTATCGGCGATATTTCTGTTGAAAAAGATTTTGGTACAGGTGCTCTTGGGGTGACACCCGCTCACAGTGCTGTCGACTGGGAGATGTCTCAGAAAAATGGCCTGCCACTTAAACAAGTTATAAATGAGTATGGAAAAATGATACTTGGCTTTGACGAGCAGACTGCACCTACCCAGGAAATGATCGCAAAAGGCAAAAAGGTTGCGGAAGCACGTGAAGCTGTTGTTGCCTGGCTCAAGGCCGAAGGCTTACTCGAAAAGGAAGAGGAGATTGAGCATAATATTGCTTTAGCTGAAAGAACTGGTGGAATCGTTGAGCCTTTACCAAAATTACAGTGGTTTGTTGGTGTAAACAAGAAATTCGCGATAAAACGCGAGAGTAAAATTCCTGATACAAAAATCGGCCAAGAAGTGACTTTGAAAGAGCTCATGCACAAAGCGGTAGAGTCTGGTGAGACAAAAATGATACCAGATAGATTTGAAAAGATTTATTTTCATTGGATAGATAATTTGCGTGATTGGTGTATTTCTCGACAGATTTGGTATGGTCACAGAATTCCTGTTTGGTATAAGAAAAATGCCGAAGGTGAGGAAATTTTCTGCGGGCTTGAGGCACCTGCCGGCGAAGGTTGGGTGCAAGATGAAGACACACTTGATACTTGGTTCTCATCTGGTCTTTGGACATTTTCAACGCTTGGTTGGCCGAATGAAAAAGAATTCGCACAGAATAAGATTTATCATCCGACCACTATTCTCGAAACAGGCTGGGATATCTTACCTTTTTGGGTGGCGCGAATGATTTTGATGAGTACTTATATTCTTGGTGAAGTGCCTTTCAAGACAGTTTATTTTCATGGACTTGTACGTGATGGGCAAGGTCGTAAGATAAGTAAATCTCTTGGCAATAATGTTGAGCCGCTCGACATGATTGCAAAGTACGGCGCTGACGCTGTGAGAATGTCTTTGATCGTCGGCGTTGGTCCTGGCAACGATAGTAAGCTTGGTGAGGATAAGATAAAAGCCTACAAGCTTTTCGCTAACAAGTTATGGAACATAACAAGGTTTGTGTTGAGTTCGGTGGAGGGGGAGGGTATTAAAGTCGAAGGTGGCGGTAAATTAAATTCTATTGATAAAGGAATTTTGAAAGAATTTCAAGATCTAGTTGCTGATATAACCAGTGACATGGATAATTACCGTTATTATTTGGCTGCCGAAAAACTTTATCATTATGCATGGCATAGGTTTGCTGATGTTATTCTCGAGGAAAGTAAAATCATTTTTGGCATTCCTGGAAAAATTGAAGGAAAGGGTAGTGAAGCTGATAAGGCATCTCGTGCACAGCTTTTGCTTACTATTTTGAATGGCCTACTACGCGCATTGCATCCTTTTATGCCGTATATAACTGAAGAAATTTGGTCTTACACAAAGTTCGGGAAAGATTTGCTAATGGTTTCGGAGTGGCCGAAGTAAGGTCAGTTATATTTCTATTATCCAAGGCTTGGTCAGGTGGTCTGTATCCACACACAAGGCTCGTATTGATAGATATTTTAATGTATAATTGACTAGTTATTACTTTTAATATTTTTTATTAGTTAAGCTCTATATTCATGAAAAAAACATCTAAATTGTCAGTTTCTCTCGTTGCAATATTTTTGCTTGTGATGGCTTTTTCTGTGAATACACATACGGCGAAGGCGGCGACACCAACTGTTACTTTCACCGCCGATGGTTCTACATCCTTGTATATATTGCCTAACGGTGGTGGAACTTTTCATCCTAGTTGGACAAATTTTTCATGGACATCTAATGGTGCCACTTCTTGTAGCGCAGCAAGTTCTTTAAATGATTGGACTGGCGTTCTAGCTACTTCGAATTCTATATATATGACAACTTTGTCTACGTCGTTGGTATCCCATTCATACACTGTTACATGCACAGGACTAGGTGGATCAGCTTCAGCAACTGTTAACGTTAAATATTACCCGGCACCAACCGTTAGACTTACGTCTGATCCAACCGTTGAATATGATGGAAATATCAACTTTCAATGGTCATCAACCAATACCGAATTTTGTGATGCAGGACACCTGCATGGATGGAATGATTGGACGACTGTGGGCGGTGCTAATCCAACTTCAGGATCTGTTAGTGTTCAAGTAGCAAAGGCATATAGTGGATACGACCATGTTGGTTATATGCTTGGTTCAACACTACAAATTCATCTTAGATGTTACAGTCCAGCATTTGAGCCTACTTTTGCACCGGACACTGGTCGTCTTTACGCTGATACTACTATTTTTGTTCCAGTCAATACAGTTGCAACATTATCGATCAAGGCTAATCCAACACTAGTCTCTTTCAATGGATCATCAGTTATTTCTTGGACTGCTCACAATGTGGTAAATTGTTATACAAGTGGTGGAGGAAATATTTATGCATCTAATACGTGGCCAAAGAGTTCTACTTACTTTATACCGCCACCACTGGGAGCAGTAAGTTCACTTACTGTTAATAATATTCAAGTTCCAGGAGACTTTACACTTAATTGCTATGGGCCACTAGACGGATATCCTACGGCTGTTGCAACGGCACATGTTGATGTAACACCGTTAAGGCTTACTCTTGCTACGAATCCGCCAAGTATTGGGTCTATTACAGGTAATGCTTTTTCAAACTTGAATCTCACTAATGTTGATACTTTATTTAGTTGTGGTGGTCAGGCTCAGTCACCAATTCTTTGTTCGGCAAATCTACCATACCAAGGGGTAACACTAAGTTCATATCCAGCAAGAGCAAGTGATTCTAACCCCAGTATTGATTACTCATTTTCTAGTTGGAGTGGGGATAGCTGTTCTGGTAGTACTAATGATAAGTGTACAGTCACGATTGACGCAAACAAAACAGTTACAGCAAATTATGTTCTTAAGGCGCCGTACATTACACTTTGGAACACTAGCGACATATCGGAACACTGGATAGATCCAGGACAGACAGGGCAATTATTTGCTACGTTACAACGTGCAGTTTCTTGTACTGGTACATCAGTTTCACCCAGTGGTGTAGTGGGTCCATATCCTACAAATCCAACAACAGGAGATTGGGCGAATGGTAAATCTGGTTACGTTTATACACCAGCATTAAATACATTAGGTAAATATACATATTCTCTTACTTGCACCAATTCTGGCGGTTCTACTAGTGCCACGACTAATTTATGGACTACATCTGTTCCTGTAGGCTACGTTTCTCTCACTGCTAGTCCCGCTTCTGTAAATGTAAATAGTTCATCAACTCTCACATGGTCACCATCGAATGTTAGTTCGTGTACATCATTTTCACTCCCAGCTAGTACATGGACTGGATCCAAGGCTATTGCTGGAGGTACATATCCGACTCCAAACTTGTCGACAACAACAACATACGTAATAAATTGTACTGGATATTACGGTGCCGCATCTGCAACTACTACAGTCGTTGTCAAACAGGTCCCAATAATTACTCTTACCGCTAACCCCCCCTCGGTCGCTTTGAATAGTTCCTCTACTCTCACCTGGTCTGTTCTGAATAATGTAACGTCATGTACAGCATCAGGTGGTTGGTCTGGCACAAAAGCTATTACTGGCGGTTCAGTAAAGACCGCAAATTTGGCCACAGCTACTTCATATACTCTAACTTGTACTGGATCTGGTGGTACATCCGCAACAACTACTACGGTTAACGTAAATCAACCCGCCCCAACTGTCACTCTTACTGCAGCCTCTTCATCGATTCCTTACTTAGGTAGTACTACCCTCACATGGGTTCCTACAAACGCCACGACTTGTACAGCTGCAGGAGGTTCTGTTTATTGGAATGGTAGTTCACTTGCCACAACAACAACCCATTGGTCTACAGGAATTTCAACCACTACTTATAATTACATAATTAATTGTACAGGTCCTGGTGGATCAGCTTCTGCAAGTACGACTGTGACAGTAGGTGTTGCACCGGCTCCAACTCTTATACTTACTGCCAACCCATCTTCAGTTGCATATGGTAGTACCTCTATTATTTCTTGGTCTTCTGCTAACACGGATTCTTGTCTTGCGGGAGGTACAGATCTCACGTACTGGGTTGGTAGCAGTACCGATCCAATAGGTTCTTGGACTACGGAAAATCTTACTGAATCACAGACATATAGCCTAACTTGTACAAATGAGGCTACACATAATTCTATTTCAACAAGTACAACTGTTGGTGTTACAAATATTATTCCGATACCAGTTAATATTAGTGTAGATTTTAATAGTATTGGTGTTGGTGGTAGTTGTATAGTATCTGGAGGAGGAACATTTGCATCGGGTACACCTGTGACTGTTACTGCTACTCCTGCTTCTGGATCACTCTTCAATTACTGGTCGGATAATGGTACTCAAGTTTCGTACTCTCCATCATATAGTTTTATAGCTAATGCAAATCGTACACTAACTGCAAATTGTAGTGCTATTCATCCTGTAGATACAGTTACTCTATATATTGGTTCCTCAGTATCCGATGCTACAGGTAGTAAATGGTCAAAATTAAGAGGACCAGGTGGACTAGTCTTTACTCTAGTATGGGCTATACCATCTATATATGAACAAGATGAATGTGTTCCGACGGAGACATATCCAGTGAGTGTTCCTTTCAATCAGTGGCCATCATGGTCCTTGTCAACTATCAACAGTAGTTTGACTCATCGAGGCGGTGTTATCACTGATCTATCTACGGCATTCAGTTCATTACCTGTGGGCACATACAAATTCAAACTTTCATGTAATCACACTGATTCTGATACTGGAACTGTGACAGAAAGTACCGCAAGTACAACTTTACAATTGATCACATCATATAGTTCTGAGGGGTAGAGATGGGGAAAAAAGTGAAAAATTAAGGTCTAATGGTAATTTAAGCAGTCTGTTTGCGTAGTATTTCAGTAGTAATCTTCCTGATTCTTTCTTTGTTTTTTCCCCGATGCGCGCCCAAAAGATTCTTGAGGCGACTCCAATAACCATCCAATGAATTAGTGGTGTTT
>CAIVGA010000019.1 GCA_903905325.1 uncultured bacterium | reverse complement strand
GAAGTTTAAAAACTGATTTATCTGATTTTACATCGTTCTTGGTAACTCCACAAAATGTAAGGTTGAATTTCTCGGCAATATCGCGCGCATATTCTACGTGTTGTTTTTGATCTGCACCAACTGGTACGACGTCTGTGTTGTAAAGTAAAATATCCGCAGCCATAAGAACTGGATAATTGAAAGTACCCACATTTAGCTCTTTGTTCTTGGCTTCGGCGTCCTTATAGGCGTGAGCGCGCATGAGATATGGCATTGTGACTATTGTGTCAAAAATCCACGCCAGTTCGGTATGTGCTGAAATATCTGATTGCTTAAAAATTACAGACTTCTTTGGGTCAAGACCAATAGCGAGGAAATCTAGTACCAATTCCTCTGTAAGCTGTCGCATTTTTGTGGCATCCTGAATCAGATTTAATGCATGATAATCAGCAATCATAAAATAACATTCATATTCAGCAGAATTTTGTAAATCCAGAAACTGCTTCATGGCACCAAAATAGTTTCCAATATGAGCTTGGCCAGTTGGTTTGACACCTGATAAGAGAATCTTCTTCCCCGACAATGATTTAGTTTTTGATATTCCAAACATAGACTAATAATAGCAGAAATATGATGCCGTATCTACACCCCCTCCCCTTTCAATTTTTCTATAGCTTCACGAGCCGTACGAGAAAGTTTACGTGGCATTTCAATGACTAATTTCACGAGCAAATCACCACGACGACCATGATCATTTGGCACACCTTTATTTTTTATTCGCAAAACATCGCCATTGTTGGAACCCTCTGGAATTTTGAGTACCAAATCACCATCAAGAGTTTTTATATTCATCTCACCACCAATAATAGCCGTGGTCAGCTTAACTCGCAGATCTGTCGTAAGATTAAACCCTTCACGACGTATGAATGCATGAGGTTTGACATGAACTTTGATATACATATCACCAGAAATACCTCCGGCGATAGCTTCGCCCATTTTATTCAAGCGAACCATCTGATTATCATCAATTCCGGCTGGAATTTTGGCAATAATTTCTTGTTGACGATCTAATACTCCTTCACCACGACAAGTTGGACATTTTTCGCTAGGAATTTGACCTTTACCATGACATTCATCGCAAATACGAGTGGTGGTAAACACACCCATGAATGACCTGCGAGTCTCGTTTACTTTTCCTTGACCTGCGCAAGTCTCACAGGTTTTCATACTGGTTCCAGGTTTTGCACCGGTGCCTTCACATATATTACAAAGTGAAGATTTCGTCACGTGGATCTCTCTTTCAACTCCGAAAACCGCTTCTTCCAAAGTGATTTGTATGTCCACAGAAACATCGCGACCTCTTTCTTGGCGAGCCTGGCCTCTACTACCACGACCACGCCCGCCACCGAAGAAGTCACCAAATATATCTCCAAGGTCGAATTCTACTCCACCTTGACTTCCTGCACCTTGAGTGAATTGTGAGAAATCAAACCCGCTAAAGTCTTGTGCATTGAATCCACCAAAGCCTCCTTGTCCGCCAAAACCACCTGCCCCATAGGCACCACCAGAACTACCCATACCAGGTCCAGCAGAGCCAAACCTATCATATTGAGCACGCTTATTATCATCAGACAGCACAGAATAAGCCTCGCTAGCTTCTTTGAATTTGGTAGCAGAAGTTGGATCACCTTTTGTTTTGTCTGGATGATGTTCGTGCGCGAGTTTTCTAAACGCCTTTTTGATGTCGTCTTTTGAAGCGTTTTTCTCAATACCTAGGGTTTTGTAGTAATCTTTCATGATGTTGACTTATTTGTGGAGCTATTGTAGTTTAAGTTTAGTAGTTAGGCAAGTTTTTGAACCTTGAAACCTCATCTCAAGCCTTGGAAAGGGGCTTTGGTAATGAACACAATTGTGATTAGTTTTCGGACTTTGGACAGAGTCTGTGTGCGCAGAATTGTTGAGCAAGACGTTCATGACGCTGTGGCAGAGTGGATTTTGGGGAGAGAAACCGCCCACATCGATAAGAATGTATTCTTTGTTATTACGAGCAGTATCAAGGAGGCGTTTGACCTCTCTAATAGAATCACTGGTGTCAATATCGTTATCCTCATTAGTCGGAAAGCTCTAACGGTTGCGACAGACGTAATCGTTACCACTCCAGAATACGTCGGTAAAGTAATGACTCGAGAGCTTGTCAAATTATGTCCAACTCGGGTGTAATTGTTACTATACTATCTTCAAATGTCGTCCATTGAAATACGTGGGTGGCATTTTTATTTCTTAAGAACTACTTCTTCTCCTTGAATTCTGCATCCTTTACGTTATCACCTGCGCCACCTTTTCCATCAGACCCTTGGCTACTAGCATCACCTTGCGCACCAGCACCCGGAGCACCTTGCTGACCAGCCTGTCCACCAGGGGCACTTTGCTGACTCATATACTGTCCAATCTTCTGTATTTCCGTGCTCAGAGCCTCTGTAGCGCTCTTTACAGCGGCAAAGTCTACTGGTGTAGCATCTTTAGCACGCTTGAGATCTGACACCTTATCTTCGATAGTTTTGCGCAAATCTGCAGGAACTTTTTCACCAGCGTCTTTGAGGGCTTTTTCTGAGGTGTAAATAAGCTGTTCTGCAATATTTTTTGCTTCAATTCCGTCTCTCTTGGTCTTATCGTCAGCTTCATGAGTAGCTGCATCTTTCTTCATTTTCTCAACTTCTTCTTTACTCAAACCAGATGAAGCGGTGATCTTGATAGAGTTGGCTTTTCCAGAAGCTTTATCTTTTGCTGTGACGCTCAAAATTCCATTTGCATCAACATCGAATGAAACTTCGACTTGTGGCATACCACGAGGTGCTGGTGGAATTCCGTCTAAAATAAATCGGCCAAGTGACTTATTGTCAGCGGCCATAGCACGCTCACCTTGAGTAATGTGAATTTCGACTGAAGTCTGATTGTCAGCTGCTGTAGAAAATACCTGAGTTCTTTGGGTAGGAACGGTTGTATTTTTCTCAATAAGTTTTGTAGCAACACCACCGAGAGTTTCGATACCAAGTGCCAAAGGAATAACGTCCAACAATAGAACATCTTTCACTTCGCCACCAAGGATACCTCCTTGAATAGCCGCGCCCACCGCAACCACCTCGTCGGGATTCACACCCATGTGAGGATCTCTTCCGAATAACTTTTTCACAGCTTCTTGCATAGCTGGCATACGAGTTTGTCCACCGACTAGCACAACTTCATTAATCTCACCAACTTTGAATGGCGAGGCATCAATAGCACGCTTTGATATCATAATTGCTCTGTCAATAAACTCAGCACAAATTTCCTCGAGTTTGGCACGAGTCATTGTAACCAATAGATGTTTTGGTCCATCAGCACCAGAGGTGATAAATGGAATATTGACTTCTGTTTGCATAGCTGTAGAAAGTTCAATCTTGGCTTTTTCTGCAGCTTCATCCAGACGTTGTAATGCCAATGGATCTTTCTTGAGATCGATAGCATTTTCCTTCATAAATGTATCAGCCAACCAATTTACAATCTTGGCGTCTATATCACGACCTCCGAGGTGTGAGTCACCATCTGTCGAACGAACTTCGATCGAGTTTTCGCCACCGTCACCAGTGCTTACTTCTAGAACTGAAATATCGAAAGTTCCACCACCGAAGTCGAATACAGCGATTTTCTCATTCTTCTGTTTGTTGAAGCCGTAAGCAAGAGCAGCTGCAGTTGGCTCGTTGATAATGCGCTTTACATCGAGACCTGCGATCTTACCAGCATCACGAGTGGCTTGACGTTGTGAGTCGTTGAAATAAGCAGGAACTGTAATGACAGCCTCTGTTATCTTTTCACCAAGACGAGCTTCTGCATCGTTCTTGAGCTTTGTAAGAATCATGGCTGAGACTTCTTCTGGACGCATCCATTTGTCTGCCATTTTGACCTCAATGCCACCATTCGAACCTTTTCTAACCTCGAATGAGACGTTCTTTATATCTTTTTGTACACTTGGTTCATCAAAGTTGTGACCCATGAAGCGTTTGATCTGGAAGATTGTGTTCTTTGGGTTTGTCACGGCCTGACGCTTTGCCAAGAGACCTACTAGTCGCTCACCGGTCTTGGATTGAGCAACAATAGATGGAGTTGTTCTCTGACCTTCGCTATTTTCTAGGACCTTTGGCACACCAGCTTCCATGACAGCAACTGCCGAGAAAGTTGTACCGAGGTCGATACCTATAATTTTTGACATGGTTAATTAGAGATTAATTTGTAATTTACGAACGAGGCTAAATTACAAAGACGGTGCTCTAATTTTAATAGAAGTTAAAAACTCAAATTCTGAAAATGGTGAAGTTATCTTCTTCTCAATTGTCCACGTGTATGGAGATGAAATTTTTGATGAGCCAGAAAGTATAAAAATGTTGGCATAATTTTGGCCATGAATTGCAGATGATTTCTCGTTGGTACCACGAGCGATAGATACAATAGGTTCCGCTTTTATGACGCGCCCTTTGATTTCCCCGTTCACCTCGTAGACTTCGAAGCTGACACGCATCAACTGACCATCCTTTGAACGTAGGACTCTTTCGAATATACCCTTTTGGTTGTATTGGCTAGGAATAAGCATATTCTTTTGGAGTAATATTATATCAAAGTAGCATATTTTTGTGATATTGACAATAGATATACTTAGTGATACTCTATAAGCGGACAGTCGCCAGGTTTTGCTTCTCCTAGAGCATCCTCAAATAAATCTTGCGCGTCGCTCACAGCATCCCCCGCGACGTTAGGTAAGGTTTTCCTGAATCCCAATGACGGTCCCATGGCGTACTGACCTCGAGTCGGTACGCCATAAATTTTTATATAAGTTGTGCTGATCTATTTTTTAAACTCCCCTACCACTACCTTCGCTGGTCGCATTAATTTTCCATTTAAATAATATCCGTTCTGAATAACTTTTAATACAACGTGATCTAGTTTTTCATCTGTCACCGGTTCGTAAGAAGCTGCTTCATGAGTCGAGTGATCAAACTTTTTATTTTCTGGGCGAAGTTCTGTAAGACCACTATCTTCTAGGACCTTTTTAAGTTGTCCATAAATATACTCCACACCTACACGCCAATTCTTGTCGGTCTTTTCCCATGCCTCTTTATTACCCATAGCCATTTCGAAGCTTTCTAATACAGGAACAAGACCCTCGATAAGACGTTCATTGGCAAATTTCACAAAGTCTTTTTTGTCTTCTTCCTCGCGCTTACGAGCATTGATATGATCAGCTTTGGCACGTTGCCAGCCAGTAAGGTATTCTAACTTTTCGGCCTCTACTTTTTTGAGCTTTTCTCGAAGCTTTTTGATAGTTTCTTGGGCGTTTTCTTCGGCGACAACAGAGTCATCAAGATCAACATCCGCAGTTGTTGATTGGGCCGTGTGAGTATTTTGAGTACCATCTTCTATGATAACTTCGTCTGGATTTTTATTGTCTTTTTTCTTGAACATAGTGAGGATAGTATAGAGAAAAATTCAAGGCTATGCAATACCATTAACACAAAAGCCCATCGCGGGGCCTTGTGAAATTTCGCAGGCAAAACCTTCTAACGCTTACTCCACTGTGGAGACTTGCGAGCTTTCTTGAGACCGAATTTACGTCGTTCTTTGGCACGAGGATCACGTTTGAGGAAACCAAGCTTCTTGATCTTACCACGTAGGTCTATATCATAAAGAAGAAGTGCGCGAGCTATACCATGGCGCATAGCTTCTGATTGGGCTGAAATGCCTCCACCTACGAGCTTAACAGTCACATGGAACTTATCTGCAGTCTTGGCATTTGCAATGGCTTCTGTAGCAGTCAATTGCATTTCCTTTACTGGAAAATATGCCTCCAATGACTTCTCGTTGACCTCGTAACCAGTCTTTGTGCCTGGAAACATACGAACGCGAGCAATGGCAGTCTTGCGACGACCTACTGCTTCAAAATATTTTCCTGTTGGTTTTGTTGTCATATAAAATTAAATTCGTGGCAATTATTTATTTCTTAATAGTCAAATTCTTCATACGGAGATCACGAAGCTTATTGTCTGGAAGCATGCGATATACTGCGCGGCGGAAAACCTCAGTCATACCACGGCGATTGACCAATTCACCGAGAGTTTCACTATTGAGACCACCACGATGTCCTGTGTAAGTGACATACTTATCACTTACCTTTTTCTTTGCAATAACATCAGCTTTTTCGGCGTTGATTATCTCAACCGAAGCTTCAGCGACAGTATTTTTTGCAAAAGTGACAGTCTTTTTACCCATGAGGCAAGAAGCCGCTTCACTAGCGATACGTCCAATCTTCTTTCCTTGTGCGTCTATGGTGTATTTCATGGTAATTTATGGGTAAATTTCGGTAATGTGTATTAAATAAGCTCGATTATAGCCATTGGCGCAGCATCTAGATCACGACGTGGCATCTTGATAATACGAGTATAACCTCCAGCACGTGTCTTATACTTTGGTGAAACCTCTTCAAAAAGCTTCTTGACTTCCTTTACTCCCTGTAGACGTGCACCAATCAAACGGCGTGAAGCGATATTATCAGTTTTGGCCTTTGTTATCAACTTCTCAACAAAAGGACGGAGCTCCTTTGCCTTGGCAAGTGTAGTCTGGATCTTTGTATCACGGATGAGGTTGCGTGCCAAAGAACGCATCAAAGCATGACGCTGTGTTGTCTCTCTTCCGAATTTTCTTGTTGAATTGCCGTGACGCATGTTAGTAAGTTAATTATTGTTTAAGTGTAATACCGTGCTGAGCGAGTAATTTTTTGATCTCCTGCATTCCCTTTGCACCAAGACCATCAACATCCATGATGTCAGACTCTTTCTTGCGAGCGAGTCCACCAAGAGTGCGAATGTTTCCATTACTCAAAGCTTTGATAGTACGTGACGAAAAACCTAGTGAATCAATACGAGTCTTCAAAAGTTCTGTATCAACTGGCTTGCTAGGATCTACAGCTTCTACATCGTCGGAACCCTTTACAGATTCGATGACTTCTGGCTCTTCTTCTTTGAAACCTACAACAGCCTTAAGTTGTGTAATCATAATAACGACTGACTTCTCAAGTGCATCATGAGGTGTTATTGTACCGTCTGTTTCAATAACCAAACGTAGACGATTGAAGTCTGTTCTGTCACCAACACGCATATTCTCTACCTCGTAGTTTGCTTTGCGAATAGGTGTAAAAGCGGCATCGAGAGTGATGGCACCGATCTCAACGCGATCCTTCTGTACGACTTCTTTTGGAACATAACCAAGACCCTTCTCAACAGTAATCTCAATGTCAAGGTCAGAACCCTTTTCAGTAAGAGATGCAATGTGAAGATCGTTATTAAGAATTTCAGCTTGTCCAGGAATCTTGATATCCTTGGCTGTAACATCCTTTATACCCTTGACCTTGAGTTCGAGAACTTGAGGCTCATCAGTATCGAGACGAATACGAAGCTTCTTTATATTAAGTAAAAGAGTTATAACATCTTCCTTGATACCTTTGATAGCTGAAAATTCGTGCTCAACGCCAGCAATCTTGACCTTTGTCACAGCTGCACCTGGCAATGAAGACAGGATAATACGGCGGAGTGAGTTACCTAGAGTGTGTCCATATCCAGGATAAAGACCATCGATCTCGTATGTGCCAGACATGCCATCTTCTTTGATGACCTTTGGCTTTGAAGGAAGAATAATATCGTGTGTCATAAATTTATATATAAAATGAGTAAATTATTAATAAAAAATTAACGTGTGTAAAATTCGAGCACTGACCCAACATCGAATAAAAGTTCACTTGCATCAACTGTTGGCTCACCGTCGATGGTAATTTGTTTCAATTCTGGGTTCACCTTGATCCAGGCTGGACTTGAAATTGTTTTCAAAACCTCATCCAAACTCATAAAGACACCCTTCTTTTTGCTTCCTTCACGGATAGTTAGAATATCGCCAGTCTTAACCTGATATGAAGGCACACTGACAGCCTTTCCGTTTACTAGAATGTGGGCGTGTGAGACGAGTTGACGTGCGGCTGATCGTGATGGTGCAAATCCAGCACGTAGAACTACGTTATCTAGACGACCTTCGAGAATGCGAAGTAAGTTCTTCTTGTTATCACCCTTTGTCTGTAAAGCTTTCTTGACGTAGTTACCGAATTGACCACCAGAAACGCCGTAACTATAACGAGCTTTCTGTTTTTCCATCATCTGACGACCAAATTCACTTTTGCCACCACGACCACGAGATTTCTTGACCTTGGTCTGAGCACGCATCGCGTACTTTTGCGTTTGCGTTTTCTTGAATATTGGAACTCCAAGGTATCTTGCTTTTTTGTATCGTGGACCTATTTGCATGGTATTAAATTAAAAATAAAAATTATAAGAATAAATAGGACTATACACGTCTTGGCTTCTTTGGTTGAGGGCCATTAAACGGAACTGGAGTCTCATCCTTGATACCTGTGATAATGATGCCTTTACTGACAAAACCGCGGATAGCTGACTCACGACCAGATCCAACACCTTTGACGACAACTCTGATCTCTTTGAGACCAATGTTCGCTGCTTTGAGAGCTAGTGTTTCACCAACCTTGGCAGCTGCGAATGGAGTTCCCTTCTTGGCACCACGGAAACCTGCACCTCCAGATGAACCCCACATAAGAGCATTACCTTTGTCGTCTGTGAGCATCACCTTTGTGTTGTTGTAGGTAGATTGAACATGGAGAATACCAGATTCAACTCTTTTCTTCGATGAAACAGCGGGAGCAGACTTCTCAGCTCCAGCAGCACCTTTTTCTCCAGTTGTTACAATTCTTTTTTTACCCATGGTTTTGTTGTTAAGTTTTTCGGTTTATTATTTTTGGTTACATTTTGTGCTACTACTTCTTTTCTTCCTTACGACGTCCGGATCCCATAGTCTTACGAACGTTACCTCTCACAGTACGCGAGTTGGTCTTTGTTCTCTGACCTCGTGCTGGTAAATGACGAGCATGGCGTGAACCACGATATGTCTTGATATCCTTGAGACGCTTGATGTTACCTGCGACTTCACGCTTGAGATCACCTTCGATCTTGTAACTCTCGACGAGCTTACGAATTGTGTTCTCTTGCTCAACAGTCAAATCTTTTGGCTTGATAGAACCATCAACCTTTGTAACCTGCAAAATATGTTTTGCACGAGAACGGCCTATACCGTATATAGCAGTCAAAGCAAATTCCATTCGTCTATTTTCTGGCAGTGTAATTCCTAGTATACGCATATAAGTATTGAATAATATAAAAAATTAGCCCTGACGCTGTTTATGGCGAGGGTTTGAAGCACAGACAACATACACATAACTACCACGGCGTACTACGCTGCACTTAGGACAAAGTTTTTTGACTGATGCTTTAACTCTCATTTTATAAATTTCTTTTATTAAGACTCCTTCTCAATTATTAAAACCTTCTTGTTATACGTGCTCTGCCTCCATATGGATCAAGAGCAAGTTCTACGTTATCACCGATGAGTACACGAATACGATTCATCTTCATCTTCCCTGCCAAGTAGGCAAGAATAATTTCTTCCGAGTTTTCTAACTTTACTCGAAATAAAGTATCCGGCAAGGCCTCTACGACCGTGCCGCGGGAAATGATTATTGATTTAGGCGCTGTATCCATTGGTTATTGCGCAGGAACATATACTAGCAGAAGGGTGGTATATGAGTCAAGGGGTGTACCTATCCACAGCTGCCCCATGGTGATTCCAAGGAGCATATAAGCTATTTAGCCTTAATAACTATGGAAATTCGACCAATATCAATGGGAATATTGGCCCATGGTGGCATAAGCTCACCTGTCGCACTTTCAACAACTTGACTGTATGGTTTCATGATACTCGGCAGATCCCCCAAAGATCTTCCAGCAAGTTTCTTCTGGATATCCGTAACGGGAATAATACCCACGAGTTTAACTGGTCCTTTTGCGTGAACAGAAGTTTGCATACTTTTTGTAGGAATAAATTTCATATCTAATTCATCGAGACCAGATATATTATATCCATAAATCCCGAAAGAAGCGGTTGTGGTAGCACCGAGTAAATGAGACGCTAGGTCTTTCCTCTGAAACACAAATATTTTTATTGTGGCACTAATTATCAAGTTAACTGTACTTGAAGAAAGGGATTTATTTGATAAAAGACCACTGCTCATATCTGTAGAGGTTGAAAAAGTGATCGTATAACCAGTGTCGTACATAATCTGATTACTAGAAATCGTTGAGCGAGCCTGAGCCAAAAGCGAGGAAGTGAGACTAGCTTCCAACTGTGTAGTTGATGAAGCCAAAATCCTTGGGTCAATATTTTTCTTTGAGCCTATAAATCCTCCAGTAATTTCTGAGGTCAAACGTCCATACACAGTTTCATATTTTGGGGTACCAATATATGCAGGAATCTTAAAATCACTAATAGAATCTTGACCAGTAATGTTATAAGTATCACCCGCTTGATCAGCTATGATATTGACCTGGGTAAACCCTGGTATTTTTGAAATTTTATCAGATGAATATGAATATCCAGGTATCACAACAGAGCTTGTGAGACGATATATTCTCCCGTCAGATGTAGCGATCCTAGTTCCTGCCACCAATCTCTGGGCCTGACCACTAAATGAGTTGTAAATATTTATATTCCCTTGGGCTTTAGTGGAAACCGGAGCGCCTGCTGTTGCGGGTATTGTTGTGCTTGCGATAGACTTAATCGTTTTTGCCTCGTAGGAAATAACTGAGCTTGTAGCTGAATTTTCTTGAGCAACATATAAACTATCAATATCACCAGAAACTGTCTTTGGAATCAAAGTAAACGTTGCTCTTGAAAAATAAACACTCGCAACATAACCAATACCGGCTATGACAACAATTATTCCGATTGTAATCAAAAGCCAACGCAAACCATTTCGCTGCCTTTTTATATTTTTATGAAAATTTTCGTCAGTCTTTCGTTCTTGTGGTTTTGGTTCTAGAACTTCAGTATTTATAGTCTTGGCATGAGTTTCATGATGTCGTTTCGTCTCAACGTCTTTGATAGAACGACGATTATTGGGAATAATATCCTGTACTCTTCTTGGCATATACCTATTATAGCATAATAAATGTTATTTTATTAATAAAAAAAGCGCTTCGTTTATGGATGAAACTGGAAGTACATCACACTTTGTTAAAGAACGAATAGATTTTACGCTTCTAATAAAAAGTTGAGAAAAATGACGAGAAGCCAAGAAAATATGAGTCTGTGACGAGGATGATGTGGTGATTTTCATAAACTCGGCACACTCATGCCTCCAATTAGCAAGTACCTTCTCAATAATTTTAATCGTGGTACGACCATGGGAAAAGTCTATATGAAGATTGGAGTGCATAGATAGAGCAGATTCTGATATTTGTCGCCCTTGATGTGTTGCGTTAGCAAGTCGTCTCGTCAAGGTTTCATAACCAACTGGAAATGATCCAAAAAACATGCCATTCTGCTTACTTGTTCCAAAAAGATCGGTAACCTTTCCGTGAACATTAATCACAACAACATCCGCAGAGGATGCAGAATAGTTCGTGCTTGCAATAAACTGTAGAATTAGTGACGAATGAAAATTAATCTGTTTGACCGGTACGACATGCTCGCAAGATTGTTGAAGATCATTTACAATATTTCTATCAACCGCACTTACAATACAAGTAATATCTACTGACGAGGCGATTTTATCTTGCCAGTCTGACATGGGATAACCATTAAGCGAGACTTCCATTACTTTACGCTCAACAGTGTGAAGATT
>CAIVGA010000018.1 GCA_903905325.1 uncultured bacterium | reverse complement strand
TTCCTGCAAGGTACCGCGCGGCAGAGCCGCGGGGAAATCCGCTACCGCGTATTATAACTTTTTTTGGATACATTGGCTACAATACCCATAGCTGCCAATGATATTATCAAAGCTGTGCCTCCATGACTAACGAACAATAATGGTACTCCCGAAAGGGGTATCAAACCGAGCATGGCCGCGATGTTCAAAAAGGACTCAATAATAACAAGTATTGCTATACCAAATGCTACAAATGAGCCAAATATATCCTTAGTATTTATACTTATCCTAAAGATACTTATTGCCAACAATATATACATAGCAATCAGGACTATACTACCAACAAAGCCAAATTCTTCTGCCGCCACAGCAAAGATCGAGTCATCGGTTGGTTGAGGTAAATAACCGAACTTTTGAATACTTTGACCAATACCACGACCGAGAATTTGCCCTGAACCTATAGCAATGAGAGACTGATTGATTTGGTAACCAGCACCTTGAGTATCTTGATTATGATTAAGGAATGTTTGTACTCTTTGCATAGCATACGGTCGAGTAAACAAAACCCCAAAAACCAAGGCAACCATTAAAATTACAGCAACCATTATCTGTTTCAATGGAACTCCTGCGACAAAAAACATTATGATGCCAGTAGCACAAATAATGACGAACGTATCTGTGTCTCGTTGAGCCAATAGAAGTGCACCGAGAACTACCATAAGAATACTATAGACGAGTAAGCCATATTTTATTGAAGTAATTTTATCTTTTGCAAAATGAATCCAGGCGGCCAAATATATAATGAATGAAATTTTTAATAACTCAGAAGGTTGAAATGAAAAAAGTCCCAGATCGATCCAACGCGATGCACCTCCATGATAATGAGAAAGCTGAGGTAAAAAAAGTAAGAGATTTATCAAAACTGCACCAACAAAAATAAATAGAGCACTTTTTTGAAGCCAAGAATATTTTATTCGAGAAAAAATATAGAATGAGGCCACGCCAAGTAATAAACTAGCGGTCTGTTTCATAGCAATACTCCCAAAACTGGCACCACCTTGTGCTAGAAGTCCCAAAGAGGCCGAAAGAAATATAATAAAACCAAAAATAGTCAGAGTAGAAACTGAAACAAGAAAAAACTTATCAATGGGAGCCGTTCTAGATGCCATTGTTTTTGAATGATTCAATATCTTTTCTTACTTGTTCAAAATCTGGCAGATCTGATGATTTGGTAATACCCATAAAGGAGAAGAGTTGCAATGTTGGTTTATAAAGGAAACTTCTAGCATCCTTTGGGTTATCAACTCGTTCAACCAAACCTCTAATCATAAGAGCACGTAAGATGAACTGTGAGTTTACTCCACGAATATAATCTATATCGGCACGAGAAATTGGCCCTTGATAAAGTACTATTGATATGGTTTCGAGTCCCGCTTTTCCTAGGTCTCTAGATAATTCATCTTTTGTTAACTTCTCAATGAGAACCGAGAACTCCTTGGCAGTACCTAGCATAATCTCATCATCTGTCTGAATCAGAGTGATACCACGACCAATAAATGCCTCCTCCAATCGCTTTAGCCCAACACGAATTTCTTCTTCTCCAAGATCCAGCAAAGAAGCCATCTTTTTTATTGAAACAGGCTCCG
>CAIVGA010000017.1 GCA_903905325.1 uncultured bacterium | reverse complement strand
ATTGGCTTTAATTAGGGTCATTTTGCAGGGTCGTTATTTGACAACCTTATTTTAGCACAAATTTAGACCGTAAATAAACAAAGGCAGACGTTTTACTTAAGTCTCTTTTCACTCTCTGGCGTCTTCAGATAATTTTCCTTTGAAACCACTTTCCTATCAAGCTCCTTTTCCGTATGCTTCCTAGCATTTCCAGCAACTCCTCCGCCTCGCTTTGCAACCTTCTTATTTTGCTCAAAAGTTTCAGGTTTTTCATTTGCCGATATTTCCGTTGTCACACTCTCACCTAACATTGTAAAAATTAATTCTAAATCCGTCATATGATCCCGCAGATTTTCTTTCTCTAACTTTTTGAGCTTTTTATGCTCAGCAGGAGTCAGATTAAAAGTTGCTTTAGAAATTTCAGAAGATAAAATAGCAAAATCTACTTCTGCAGAAACTCCCCGTTCACGCCATTCATCGGTCAGATCCTGACGAACAGCAATCCCGCGTATTCTTTGGTCTATCCAATTTTTAGAATACCCTTTCTTCTCATAAAGCTCTTTCATTCTTTGTTGGGCCAATTCAGGATTTTCAATTTCTTGCACCCTCTCATAACCCACCTTGGCAAGCCATCTTTTGAAAGGTTCTGCTTTTGGCGATGGAATGGATTGTATAATACGGAATATACCTTCTGTATTAGCACAATCGGTTTCATATTTTTTACCATCCGCGGCCTCTAATTTCAGTCGGTGACAAATTGTCACGATCTCACTTCCTTCTTCAATCAACCTTTGCTTTAACTTTCTCCAATATGCTCCCGCGTCAATGCTTTCAGTTAAGACACCGCAAACATCAACTACTGATAAATACCACTCATTGTTATGAACAATCCTTCTAACCTTCTTCCCCTCAAATATAGCTATTTTGTTTTCTTCCATAGTTTTTATACGTTAAACACGCCTAATAAATAAACGTTTTTGTAATAATTATTTAAATTAATAAACCAGCCTTAGTAATCCCAACCTCGATAAATTTATAGATGCCAACCCTCTTCAATTAATGTTTTTTAATCAAATGATACTACCCGAAGGCAGAGGTTTGTTTTTTACAATGTAAGTATATCAAATTTAAAAGTTTTGCAAATTATGTCCAATATAGTATGCTCAAACCAGAATACTGCACCTTTCCAACCTGTGGTGGTGTGCAATGTCTTCACTCTGACTACCTAGAACAAACAAGCCAACAACAACAACAACCAACTCGAACAAGCCATGAAATCAAAAAAATCAAAGTTTTTTGCAAACCAATTCGCCATCACATCTCTTTCTGGAGCGGGTAGTAGTACCCAACTCACAAATTTCCAAAGTCGCATGGAAAAGCCTTTTGATGTTTTTTCAGGAGGTGCAGAAATGCGATCTGTGGCAAGGTCTGCGGGTATGGACATCAATACATTCACTCGATACAATCGAGATCACCCTGAAGATAACATTGACAAGAAAATGGATACACACCTAAACGGACTTGCCGTGTATGACAACCGCTGTCTTGAAAGCAGGCTGGCACATATCCTCTGGCCAGGCGCTTTTAAAGTTTATCTACATTGCGACATCAACCTCCGTGCGGAAAGACGGAGAGTTCAACAAATAGAAAAAGGTGGACCGACTGAAACATTTGCAGTGGTCAAGGAGAAAATGCGGCAACGTGACGAAAATGATAACACCCGTTACGCCAAACTGTACGGTCCAGGGTGTCTATGGACACCATTCCAGTATGATGTTTCAATTGATTCCGGAGAGCTTGGCCTCGATGAAGTATTTGGGGAGATAGTAACAGCTCACAGTGGGTGGCTCTTGTCGAT
>CAIVGA010000016.1 GCA_903905325.1 uncultured bacterium | reverse complement strand
TGTGCAAAAAATTACGCTGGAATTTTGTGAATTTGGCATGCGAGGACTAATCACGTCAAATTTGTTTGCCAACCCAAATTTTTGTAATTCTGCACCTAGATTTGCTTTCCAATCATGTTTCGGTCGAAAATTATCTAGTGTAACTTTCTTGGCCTTCAAGTGACTCAAGAAATTTTTTGAAGCGTAATCACCTCCATGAATTGTTACGATTTGTTTCTTCATAAAAATTTGCCTAATATTTTGTGCGCCCAGTAGGGATCGAACCTACGACCTTATCCTTAAGAGGGATCTGCTCTACCAACTGAGCTATGGGCGCATACTTATTTTAACCTCGTGCAAATTAACGCAACTTTCCACTAGAAAAATGTAACACATTAAAAGAACTTGCGCTAGGTCGTATGATATGTAATACTATCGCCATGGTAAATCGAATGCGCGCAACGCGCTCACATAGAAATAATCGTCGTTCCCACCACGCTCTTGATGCTGCACGTATGTCAGCCTGTTCTAAATGTGGAGCACCTCATCAAAATCATCACATTTGTATGACTTGTGGATCTTATAATGGACGCACAGTATTAGATTTAACAGCTAAAGCTACTGCAAAAGCAAAGAAAATCGCTGCCGCCAAGAAGAAGTAAAGTTCGCACAGGTTCGTGAAGCACTCGAGTAACGTTCATTCAAAAAGTTCTTTCATCAAATCAAAATGGCAAACAGACATCTATCTCGTTCAGTGGTTCTCCAAGCCCTTTTCGAATGGGATTTTCGTGATCAGCCAAACAAAGAAGTTTCGGCTATTATTGCGCGTGATGTTAAGGAATTTGCTCCAGGTTTGAGTGATGTAACTTTCATGGAAGAACTCATGAAGGGTATTTTGGCTAAAAGAGAAGATTTGGATGACATTATTGTCAAAGCTGCTCCGGATTGGCCACTGGATAAGATTTCACCTGTTGATAGAAATGTTCTTAGACTTGGATTATATGAGCTCTTGTTTTCTGATAGAGGCGAAGTACCAGCCAAGGTGGCTATAAATGAGGCTATTGAGCTTGCCAAGACGTTCGGTGGGGAAACTAGTGGTCGCTTTGTTAACGGTGTTCTAGGGGCTGTTTATAAGGAATTAGGTGAACCTGGTAAGGACGATGCACCTCTCAAAAAGAAAATTCCAGAGGTTCCTTATGAAAAAATGCCGGTACAACATCTAGGAGGTGCTGTCGTTTATGCTCGCAACGGTGCGGAGGTTTATTTGGCTTTTGTTCATGATATTTTCGGACATTGGACTTTGTCGAAGGGAAAAATTCTCGAAGGTGTTGCGCCAGATGTTGGTACAGTATCCAAAGTCAAAGAAGAAATTGGTTTAAATGTATCGATCAAAGCCGACTTGGCAGAAAATGAATATATTGCGAATGATCCAGAGCTTGGTAAAATTCGCAAGCAAGTTCACTATTATCTTACGGAATCTCCTTTTGAAAAACTTACTTTGGCAAAAAAACCTGGTCTCGACGATGCAAAATGGTTCAAGCTATCTGACATTCTTGAGCTGAATTTTTATAATGATATATTACCGATTGTGACAAAAGCAGTTACAATTTTGACTGAGAAATAACATGAAAATTTCTTTTGAAGCATTAGCAGAACATATAGGAGTACAATTTGATGATCTTTCTTTACTGCGCACAGCCTGCACGCATCGTTCTTATTTGAATGAAAATAAAGGCTCTGGTCTCGAGCATAATGAACGCATGGAATTTCTTGGTGATGCAGTTCTCGAGCTTATTATTACGAGTTTTTTATACCGCAAATTCCCAAAGAAAAATGAAGGGGATATGACGTCTTATCGCTCTGCTCTAGTTAATGCCAATAGTTTGATGAAGGTGGCTGACCATGTTGGCCTAAATGAATATATTCTTTTGTCACGTGGTGAAGCTAAGGATAAAGGCCGTGCTCGTTCTGTGATCTTGTCTAATGCTGTTGAAGCTGTGATCGGCGCTATTTATCTCGACAAAGGATATAACGCTGCGGCAAATTTTATATCAGAGAATCTATTAAATGTAATTGATATTGATGAAATTGTGAAAAATAAAACCTGGCTTGATGCAAAAAGTCGTTTTCAAGAGAAGGCTCAAGAGAAAATGGGAATTACACCGAGTTACCGCACTCTCAAAGAACTCGGTCCTGATCATGAAAAGCAGTTTACTCTCGGCGTGTTTTTGGGTGACGTACAAATAGCTACCGGAAGTGGTTTGTCTAAGCAAGAAGCTGAACAAATAGCGGCTGAGAAGGCGTTAGCGGTTAAAAAATGGTAGTAGTGGCTATAAAGTGGTAAAATATTGCCATGTATCTGAAGTCGCTGGAACTCACTGGTTTTAAATCATTCGCCAAGAAGGCGACTCTTTCTTTTACGTCACCAATTACTGGAATAGTTGGACCGAATGGTTCTGGTAAATCTAACGTCGCAGAGGCTTTTCGTTTTGCACTAGGAGAACAATCTATAAAGTCTCTACGTGGTAAAAGGGGTGAAGATCTTATTTGGAATGGTGGAGGTGAAGGACCAACAAGCGCCGGTCGCGCCAATCGCGCTGCTATCAAACTTACCTTCGATAATTCCCGTAGAATTTTTCCTTCCATAGACTTTGATGAAGTTGCAATAGAGCGCGTGGTCCATCGTGATAGTACTAACGAATATCTTTTGAATGGTTCTCAGGTACGCCTTCGTGATATTGTGGAACTTCTAGCTGGTGCGCACATTGGTGCAACAGGACACCATATTATTTCTCAAGGTGAAGCTGATCGTATTCTATCGGCATCGATAAGAGAGCGTCGAGAAATGATAGAGGACGCGCTTGGTCTTAAAGTTTATCAGTGGAAGAAACTCGAAAGTCTCCGTAAACTTGAAAAGACAGAAGAAAATATGAAGCAGGTTGAGTCATTACGTCGCGAGATAGCTCCGCATCTTCGTTTCCTCAAAAAGCAGGTTGAGAAAGTTGAAAAGGCTGTCCAACTTCGCGTGGAACTTATAGCTTTGTATAAGCAGTATTTTTCTGTAGAAGATAATTATATTTCAAAGGAAAAGGCTCGCATAACACATGCACTTTCTGGACCTACGAAGGAGCTAGCTGACCTTGACCAAGCTTTACTTAAAGCAAAAGAGATTCTTACCGCATCCAATGGTAAAGATAAAAAAAGTGATGAGATAATTGCGCTTGAAGATAAGCTTTCAAAAATTCGCACAGAGAGAGATGTCTTGGCGCGTGAGCTTGGTCGCATAGAAGGTGAAATTGCTGCTGGTAAGCGCGCAGTCGAAAAGGAAAAGGAAAAACAGAAGCGTGATGAGTTCAAGACTATTTACCTTAGAGATCTGGAGGAGGTGGTCAGTGGTTTTGAGAAGGCAACATTTCTCGTGTCAGATATCATAGACACCCTGAAGAAATTTATTTCAAAGCATCGCACCATCGCTGACTCAACTTTTATTACAGAAACAGAATCTGATATCAAAAAGCTTGCTCAAGAAAAAGAACATGTAGAGACCAAACAGAAGGCTTTGTCTCAAGAGGAGAATGAACTTGCACGTACATATCAAAATCTTAAACAAAACATAGAGAAGGAGAAGGACACAAATCGTGATGCAGAAAAAGAAGTTTTCAGGATTATTGCACGCCAAAATGAGATCAGAGGTATTGTTTCAGCTTTGAATCTAGAAAAATCAGCTATCGAACGCCAAGAGGAGGCTTTCAAGCATGAACTTGGTGAAGCTGGACTCATCGCTGGCAGAGATGCCACGGATTATAAGAATACCACTGTTTCAGGTACGGTAAACGATCCTATTTCAGCTAGCGACAATGTTGAGCGTCTGAAACAAATCGAGAAAATTAAAGTTCGTCTTGAAGACGCAGGTGCAGGAGGTGGTGCGGAAATATTGAAAGAGTTCAAGGAGACAGAAGAGCGCGATGTTTTCTTGGCACGTGAACTTGTTGACCTCGAGAAAGCCAAAGAAGAACTTAAGAAACTTATCGAAGAGCTTAATGTTCGCATTGATACAGAATTTAGAACTGGTATTGTAAAAATCAACACAGAGTTTGGTAAATTCTTTACCCTCATGTTCGGTGGTGGTCGTGCAGAACTCACTGTTGTACGTGAAGCCAAGCGTCGCAAGAAGAGTGATTTGGAAGAAATGAATGAAGCTTTGAGTAGTGACGGGGCTGGTGGCGAGAATGCATCATCTTTGGACGGCAGTGAAGAAACCGAGGAAGGTCCAGAAGGTCTCGATGTAAATATTAGTTTGCCTAGAAAAAAAGTGAAAGGTCTTATGATGCTTTCTGGTGGTGAGCGTGCTCTTACTTCTATTGCGCTTCTTTTTGCAATTTCTCAAGTAAATCCTCCACCTTTTATCATTCTTGATGAAACAGATGCTGCACTTGATGAAGCCAACTCAAAGAAGTATGGTGACATGATAGAAAGTCTTTCTAGAAATTCTCAGCTTATTCTCATTACTCACAATCGCGAAACTATGTCACGTGCTGGAGTTCTCTATGGTGTAACTATGGGTTCTGATGGTGCTTCACGGCTTCTTTCGATCGCTTTTGAAGCAGCTGTGGCTATAGCGAAGTAGCGCACCAAAACGACGGTCATGAGTGTATCAAAATAGTCCACAGTCCTAATTTGCCATTTAGTAAATTCTGTATTATTATAATAACATGCCTCCACTTCAAAAACTTACAACCAAAGCTAGAGAAGCCTTACGTAGAGCCCACGAATTGGCTATTGAACGTGGCCAGAACCATGTTAACCCAGCGCACCTTTTGACAGCGCTCATTTTGCAGGAAGAGAGCATGGTCAACTCCATACTCGACAAGATGGACATAGATACTCCTATGCTCATTGACGTGACTCTGGAAAGCATAGAAGGTGGTGAAGGGTCCAATGTCCTTTCTCCTTCATATCAAATTTATTTAACGCCAGATCTTGCACAGATTCTCGACAATTCTGTGAAGGTTGCAGCTCAGCTTAAGGATGAATTTATTTCTACAGAACATTTGTTCTTGTCTATTTTTGATATTCCATGTGTGGCTCGAGATATTTTGGCTCGTTTCAAGATTGACAAAGAGCAGGTCACTCGTGTCATCACAGAACTCAAGACGAATCCAACAACCGCTGACAATCAGCCAAAGAAATTTCGTACACTTTATAAATATGCTCGCAGTCTCACGCGTTTGGCTCATGAGAATAAACTTGATCCAGTAATCGGTCGTGATAATGAGATTATGCGTATCGTGCAGATTCTCTCGCGTCGTACAAAAAACAACCCTATTTTGATCGGTGAAGCTGGTGTCGGTAAGACGGCTATCGTCGAAGGTTTGGCTTTACGTATGGCTCAAGGCGACATACCAGAATCTCTCAAAGATAAAGAACTTGTTTCTCTCGACCTTGGTTCACTTATCGCTGGTACAAAATACCGCGGTGAATTCGAAGAACGCCTCAAAAATATTCTCAAAGAAGTCGAACGTTCAGATGGAAAAATTATTCTCTTTATAGATGAGATACATACTTTAGTTGGTGCTGGTGCTTCAGAAGGTTCTATGGATGCTTCGAATATGTTGAAGCCGGCACTTTCTCGTGGAGAACTTCGTGCTATTGGTGCTACAACTATCAAGGAGTATCAGAAATATATTGAAAAGGATCCAGCACTCACACGTCGTTTCCAACCAGTTTTTGTGAATGAACCTTCTACAGATGATGCTATCGCTATTCTTCGTGGGCTCAAGGAAAAATATGAACTCTTTCACGGTGTGCGCATTACAGATGATGCTATTGTCGCTGCAGTAAATCTTGCCAGTCGTTATATCACAGATCGTTTTTTACCAGATAAAGTAGTCGACCTTATAGATGAAGCTTCTTCTTCTCTCAGAATTTCGCTTGAAAATATGCCGCCAAAGCTCGAGGAAACTCGTCGCGCTATTATGCGTCTTGAAGTTGAGCGTGAATCTCTACGTAAAGAAACTGACAAAGTCGCCAAAGCTCGTATGCACAAAATAGAGCAGGAAATAGCTGATCTCAAAGAAAGCACTTCAGAGCTCGAACTGAAATGGAAGAATGAAAAAGAGACTATCACAGACATAAAGCGCATAAAGAAAGATTTGGAAATTGCTCGTATTGAGTCAGACGCGGCTGAGTCACGTGCTGATCTCGCCAAAGTTGCCGAGATTCGTTATGGCAAAATTCCTACACTCGAAAAAGAATTTGAAGTAAAGACTAAGCGCCTCAAAAAACTTCAGTCTTCACGTAGGATTCTCAAAGAAGAAATTAACGCTGAAGATATTGCTGGTGTAGTTTCTCGTTGGACCGGTATTCCTGTTTCGCGTATGCTCGAGTCCGAAGCTATCAAACTCGTTCGCATGGAAGATGATTTGAAAAAGCGTATCGTTGGTCAGGATGAAGCCGTGGTCAAAATTGCGGACACAATCCGACGTTCACGTGCTGGTATCGCTGATCCAAACCGTCCTATTGGCTCATTCATTTTCCTCGGACCAACAGGTGTTGGTAAAACCGAGCTTACGAAAGCCTTGGCTGAATTTTTATTCAATGATGAAAAGTCGCTCATCCGAGTCGATATGTCAGAGTTCATGGAAAAACATTCTGTCTCGAAGCTGATAGGTTCACCTCCAGGTTATGTTGGCCATGATGAAGGTGGAGGTCTCACAGAGTTGGTACGTCATCGTCCTTACTCAGTGATCCTTTTTGATGAAATAGAAAAAGCTCATCCAGAAGTCTTTAACATCTTGCTTCAAGTTCTAGACAACGGACGCCTTACAGATTCAAAGGGTCGTACCGTTAATTTCCGCAATACTGTGATTATTATGACTTCGAACATTGGTGCACAACATATCGAGCGTATGGAGAAACTTGGTTTTGCGCGTGAACCTATCGCCGGTACTGATTCCAAGAATATATCTTCTGCTCGTGAACGTGAGAATTACTTTGCTGCAAAAGAAAAAATCACGTCTTCTCTCAAAGATTATTTCCGTCCAGAATTTTTGAATCGTGTTGATGATATTGTGATATTCGATATCCTTTCACCAGAAGCTATCAAGTCTATTGTTGCAATTCAAGTAGAGGAAGTTGTGAAGCGTCTCAAGGAAAAGGGAATTGATCTTACTTTTGCTCCAGAAGTTTTCGAATATATTGCCAAGGAAGGTTATAACCCTCAATACGGTGCTCGTCCGCTCAAGCGTTTGATCCAGAACAAGGTGCTTACTCCTGTTGCCAAACTTTTGATTGGTCAGAATGTCAAAAGTGGTGGAGGCATAGCTGTTACGATAAAGGACGGTCAGTTCTATTTTGAAGTAAAAAAGGTTGAGACTGAAAGTAAAAAAAAGCTCAAAGGCGAAAGTTCTGTAATGGTGGCAAGCGATGTTGTGGCTAGGGCACAAAAATAAAAAGGTCTTACAAATAAAAATACGTCAGTAGGTAATAATATGTCAGCGGATTTTGCTTCTCTCGAAAATTTGGGGTATAAGGTTTATAAAGCACGTGGTAAACGAGTTGTTTTGGATGTGGATGTGGCGAAATTATTCTTGACTCAAACAGGGAGGTTAAACCAACAAGTTAAGAGAAATATGGCTAATTTGGGTCTAATGGTAATTTAAGCAGTCTGTTTGCGTAGTATTTCAGTAGTAATCTTCCTGATTCTTTCTTTGTTTTTTCCCCGATGCGCGCCCAAAAGATTCTTGAGGCGACTCCAATAAC
>CAIVGA010000015.1 GCA_903905325.1 uncultured bacterium | reverse complement strand
TGTCTTAACTACGGTCATGCCTATATCTTACTTGAAAACCGAGGGTTTCCAAACCTTCCTGCAAGGTACCGCGCGGCAGAGCCGCGGGGAAATCCGCTACCGCGTATTATAACACAATTATGAGCTCAGGCTTCCTGTAAGTTTATAGATTGGCAGAATGATAGATAAGGCCAATGTAGCCACCGCGGCACCGATAACGACGAGCAAAACTGGCTCAATAACAACTGGTAAACGCTTTGTTTTTATTTCAATTTCCTTTGTATAATAATCAGCTAAGTTGGCAAATGATTCTTGTAACGAGCCGGAATTTTCACCAACAGACAGAAGGTTTACAAAGTTTGGAGGATAAAGTGCCGGATAAAGTTTTACGGTTTCGGTTACAGAAACACCATTTAACATTCTAGCCCTAATTTCTGTCAGAGCTTTTCTATAATAAAGATTGCCAGTACCAACGAAGGCAATTTCAAGAGATTCATCAATCGTAAGACCTGATTTCAAAAGCGTAGCCAAAAGCTGACTAAATAGGGCTAGTTGATAATCACGAATCATATCCCCAAAAAAAGCAATGCGAATAGAGACAAGATCTAGTATATATTTTATTGCTGGTAAACGCGTCAAAATTTGAATCAAAGCATAAATTACTATCAAACCTACCAATACACTAATCCAATTATTTTGTAAGAAAACTGAAGCTGTCAGTATAAACTGTGTAATTGCTGGCAATGCCACATGTAAACCCATGAACATTGGTACGAGCTTTGGAAGAATGAAAACAGCCAGTCCACCACCTAGGAGAATAGTTGCTCCAATAACCAATTTGGGATACAAGGTTACAGAGCTAATTTCCTTACGCAAATTACTATCACGGCTCAACCAGTCTGCCAAGAAATCAAGATTTTCTGGCAATGAACCCGACAGTTCTCCGGCACGAACCAGACTTGTAACAACTGTACCAAAGCGACTAGAGCTATAAGACATAGCGGTAAACAATGATACACCTTTTGCCAAGTGACTACTGATCTCAGACAACGTCTTCTTCAAACCCTTTGAACGCGCCTGAGCTGCCAATGATGCTATAGCTTCATCGATAGAAACTCCTCCACGCAAAAGCACGGATAAGTTTTTTGCAAACTCGACCTGATCCTCAAGTCTTAATGTAGTCTTGAAATTAAACATGCTAATTATTCGTAAGACCTAGTATCTCCTCAAAGGTTGTAAGACCTCTAAATACCAAACCTACACCATTGTAGAATACAGGAATCATACCATTTTCTATAGCTTTTGCCTCGATGGCGGAAGCAGAAGATTTTTTGATAATAAGGTCACGGATATCATTATCAATTTCCATAACTTCGAATATACCTAGACGACCCAGATAGCCAGTATGATTACAATTTTTACAACCAGTTCCCTTATAAAGCTTCAAATCCTCAATTTTTTGGCCTGGGAAATGCCTGTCCATCAAAGCTTTGAACTCTTTGGTGTCTTTCATGCGCTTTATCTCTGACAAGTTTTCTGGGTGTGGAGGATAAAGGATTTTACAATATGAGCAGATCTTTCTAACCAATCTCTGGGAGATAACAATGTTCACAGAAGATGCTACGAGGAACGGCTCGACTCCCATTTCTGAAAGACGTGGGAATATTGTACCAGCATCGTTGGCGTGCATAGTAGAAAGAAGCATGTGACCAGTCATAGCAGCATTGACAGCTATACTCGCAGTTTCATTGTCACGAATTTCTCCCACCATGATCACGTCTGGGTCTTGACGGACAATTTCACGTAGACCATTGGCAAAAGTAATATTTTTCTTAATGTTTACCTGAATTTGTTGAACCTTGACCACACTGTATTCCACAGGGTCTTCGATAGACACGATATTAATCGGTTGTTGGTTTAAAATGAGCATTATAGAATACAAAGTCGTAGTCTTACCGGCTCCAGTCGGACCAACAATTATGATCATTCCATACGGCTTATCTATGGCTCTTTTGACTTTTTCCAAATCTTCATCGAGAAGTCCCAAGTCATCCAATGTCATTTTTCTAGATTTTTCTGAAAGAATACGCAACACCACATTTTCTCCGTGAGTAATCGGCAATATAGAAACGCGCACATCAAACTTAACCTTGTCTTTTGTATAATCAAAACGGCCATCTTGAGTCGCATCCTGTTCGTCAGTACGCAAGTGCGACATAATCTTTATTCTAGAAACCACGGGACGATGCATAACTATTGGGTACTTAGAAACCTCATACAAAATACCATCCACACGAAAACGAACAGACACGTCACCAGAACCTGATGGTTCTATGTGAATATCAGAAGCCATGTTTTCGTACGCATAATCCAAAAGACATTCAACTAGAGCTACTGGACTACTCTCATTTTTATTATCCTCATAATCATTGATCAAATCCTTTATGGTTTTATAGATATTGTTTTTATAATTTTTGAAAGCCTCTCTTATTCCAAAAGGAGTAGCATAAAATACAGTAACTTTACCTTTTGTAACTTTCTTCAAAGAATCAATAAACTCAACATTGTTCGGATCTGTAATAGCTAAGTCAATATCATCTTTGTCTTTAGCAAAAACAACAGCACCTTGAGATCGTGCTACAACTTCCGGCAATATTTCGAAAGCCTCATTATCTACACCTTGTTCATTTATATCGACGAACGGAACACCGTATTCTTGTGCGATGAGCTCACCGAGAACATTATCTTTTATTTCATTATGTTCAACCAAAGACACCTCAATAGCCTGACCAAGTTTATCAGCATCCTCTTCTGCAGCCTTATAATGAAGCTCATCTATATGACCTTTTCCTACAAGAAGTTCTTTGAGCTTTTCGCGATCATATGATAATGACATGCAGATATATTTTCGCACAAACACTGTGCGACTAGTGTAAACTATCTAGAAACTCCAATCATACCCGTAGTGGTAGAGAGATTCTCTGTAAGAGGAGCACAAACCACGATACGATTACTACTTGCGGCTAGTTTTACAATATAATAACCTGTTCCAAGACCAGTAGTAGTTGCGTTTGGATCAACAGGAAGTGATGTTATATATGACGTACCACCAGAAAGTGGAGCTAGGTTACCTAAATCTGTGTAGTTAGTACAAGCCGTTCCATTGGATTTACAAATCTCGTCATGATTGGCTGATGCATAAGTACTTGTTGCGATAGCAGCACAAGTAGAAGAAGCAGTTCCGTAAGTCGTTGATGGATCAGAATATATTGCAATACCACCATTTGCTGTAGTACCTGGGAAACTTCCGTTGTTGTCAATAACATACTGATAAGTTGCACTTAGAATAGTGGCAACGTCTGCTCTTCTTTGAGCATTTCGGGCATCACCAAGCTGTTTGGCTGGGTTTATAGCCACGATAACTATACCTGCCAATATGGCGATAATAGCCACGACAAGCAAGATTTCCAAAAGTGTAAACCCTTTGGCATCACCACGAACGTTTAGTAGTTTCTTCATATAATGTACTTGTTCTTAAACTTTATAATTAATAAACTTAACAGATGCTTTAGATCTATGTGTGAATTATAACACAGATGATTGCTAAGCGGAAAAACCTATGTAATAAATACTGGGGAAAACTAAAAGACCATCATAGCCTTAGCTGCCTTCATAAATTCGGTAAAAAGTGGGTGCGGAGCAAGTGGGCGTGCCATAAACTCTGGGTGAAATTGTGTACCCAGGAAGAACGGATGTACAGATCTTGGTAATTCAGCTATTTCCATAAGTGTGCCGTCTGGCGACTTTCCAGAAAAAACTAGACCTCCCTTTTCTAGACGTTCAATATACTTCTGGTTTACTTCATAACGGTGGCGATGGCGCTCTTTAATAACAGTTGTTGCCTTGGGAAGTTTTTTACCAGCAAAATATGAATAGGCTTCTTGCGCGATGGAATCTTTTGTCAATTTTGCGGGATATAGACCCAATCTCATAGAACCTCCGTAATTACCTTCTGCCAACTTTTTCTTTTGGTCAGGCATTATGTCAATAACAAGATGAGGAGATTTTGGATTTATTTCATCGGTGTGCGCCCCTGCCAAACCGAGAACATTTCGTGCGTATTCTATAACCATGAGTTGCATACCATAACAAAGACCAAAATAAGGAATGTTACGTTCACGTGCATAACGGATAACGTTGAGCTTGCCTTCTATTCCAGTTTCACCAAAACCACCAGGAACGATTATGCCATCGTATTGATCAAGAGTAGAATAATCGATATTTTTTTCTTCAAAATCACGTGAGTTTACTGTGTGAATAATTGGTTTGACACCTACGGCGTAAGCGGAGAATTTTATAGCCTCAAGAACCGAAAGATAAGCATCAGATAAAATAAAGTCTCCTGAATTAAAATATTTTCCTACCACACCGATATGCACCTGTTTACCTTTGTCGCTTTTTATACCTTGAGCCATTTTTGTCCAAGCCTTAAAAGAATCGTTGGTCTTGGTTCTAGGTAAATCCAAGGCTTCTAGTAACTGCTCGGCTAAATGGTCTTTTTCAAAGTTGACCGGTACATCATAAATGCTTTTTATATCTGGAGCGGAGATAACTCTCTCTGGGCGAATATTACAAGCCGAAGCGATTTTCTCCTTACGCTTTTTGTCTATAGGAGTCGACGCTCGACCAATAATAAAATCTGTATTGATACCATAAGATGCCAACTGACGTTCCGCATTCTGTGTAGGCCTTGTCTTCATTTCACCAATACTGCCAGGTGTTGGGAGATAACTTACCATCATGAATATAACATCACTCGAATGATACGTTTTGAAAACACGAGCAGCTTCCATAAACATAACGTTTTGATAATCTCCGATCGTACCACCAATTTCGATAATAGAAATGTCAGACTTGTTGACTTTGGCAGCATGCTCAAGACGATGAACTATCTCATCACGTATCTGCTTTGCATCGACACATTTACCACCAAACTCTAGAGCGCGTTCTTTATCAATAACGTGTTTGTAAACCATACCGCTCGTAATATAATCATCTGGCGCAAGATCACGCCCTAGGAAACGTTCGTAATTCCCCATGTCTTGATCTGTTTCTAGACCAGAATTCAATACGAATACTTCACCATGCTCTGTTGGGTGCATGGTGCCAGCATCGACATTAAGATATGGATCAACTTTTACTAGATTTACTTTGTAACCCTTAGCAGTAAGAAGTGTACCAATAGAAGAAACTGCGATCCCCTTTCCAACTCCAGACATCACACCACCGATTACAAAGATGTATTTATGATTAGGTTTTTTCATAAGCCCATTCTAATAGAAATATATGTCAAAAGTCTATCCTTGCTAAGATTACAAAAACATGTTATGGTTCGACTTGAAAGTGTACTACGCTGGCTGAAATTTGAAACGAAAATAAAAATATCAAGCCTAAAGGAGGCAAAATGAGAATGCGGAAAATGTTGCAGCTATTTAGAAAACACAATGTTCATTACATAGGTCCAGAAAATCAACGGGAACGGTTTTTGAAAGATCGGCTTGCCCAAATCAATCATGGAGAATCAAACCTTATCGAAGGTCCACTTGGCCTAGTCTTATCAGAAGACTCAGTGCGAATCATAGTTTTACATCCGATTAAGGGAAGCGAAACTCTGATTCATATGCTGATCGACAAACGGCGCACCGATGATCGATTGAAAATCAGTATCAGTGGTCTCAAAAATCGCGCAAGTGAAACAAATGAAAACGCGGCACATCGTCACATTCGAAAAGTCATACGCGACCACCCCTACAAGTTGGTAAAGCTCAAGAGTTTGTCAAAGCAAATCTCTGGCATACGTTGGCTCGACGGCCTTCCTCACGAAGATCACCCAAACCTCTTTGCGGCCATTCTATCACCAGATGAACCTGGCGAAAAACAAGACTGCGTGAGCGAGCTTGATGACGATCAGCATGAGAAATCTATTCTAGGGAAGAATTATGATTGGCGCCCGATTTCCAACACCATATCGCATGACATGGGAGTAAAAGCAGCACTTGTAGCTGCACAAAAACCATTCAAGGATTAGTTACTGAAGTTTAACGAGACACACCTTGCGACCTCGAGTTGCCTGGTGTTTTTTATTGTGGAATTTTTATACCTTCAAATACCTTCTAGCAGCAACATAACTAGACAAACCACCAAGGATAACGCCAGCACCCATTATGAGAAGGAAAATCTGACCAAAATTTGCCATAAAATATGACGAGAGCACATTGACAATCAAATGAAAATTTTCTGCCACATCTACGCCGGCCAGTTTTAGAACTGCCATATCTCCCCAATAGGCACACGCAGACATTATTACCAACGTAATAATCCCAGAGACAATACCGTACATTATTCCAGAAATAACAAAAGGTCCGCGGACATATGTATTGCTAGCACCGACAAGTTTCATTACAGAAATCTCATCGCGAGCTGTGTATATAATAAGACGAATTGTGTTGAATACAACAACAATGGCAACCAAAGCAAATATAAGCGCAAGTATAGTACCAGTTTTTTCTATCGTTGGAATAATTTTCGACAAGCGATCAATAACTAGTTTATTTTCTTGATAATTGATCTTCTCTATAATCGGTGTACCATCAGTATTTAAAGGATTCTTACTCTCTAAAAAATTGACGATGCTAGCATATTGACTAGGATTATTAGCTCTAATATTCAAAGCTGCTGGAAATGGGTTACTACCAATCTCTGACAGACCTTGCATGATTAGAGCATTGTCTTGCCATCGTGAATTGAAATCTGCCAAAGCTTGGTCGCTAGAAACATAGGTGGTGCTAGAAACTTCCGGTAAAGCATTTACATTTTTCTGCAAAGCAAGAATATCTGACGGTTGAGCATCGAGCGTAAAATATACATTGATATCAACTTTACTTTTTACTTCAGCAAGGAGTGTTCGTCCAAAAGCACTACCAAAAATTAATGCTCCGAAGACACACAAAGAAAGAGTAATCACCACAACTGCAGCAAATGACAAAAAACCGTTTCTCCAAAAACTTATAAATCCTGTACGGGTTATTCTTTTGAATGTTGTGAAAATCATGTAAATATTATATCACCTCGCGCGCTTGCCCTTACAAAATATATTTTCCAGTCTTATCATCTCTAATTACTTGTCCTTTTTCCATTGTGATAACTCGACCGCCGACAGCGTCGACTACCCCTTTATTGTGTGTCGTCAAAATAACTGTGGTACCAAGCTCATTAATCTTTTGTAGAATACGGATGATTTCGAAAGTATTTGTTGGGTCAAGATTGCCGGTCGGCTCATCAGCGATAATTATGTCAGGCTGATTAACGATCGCTCTTGCTATAGCCACTCTCTGACGCTCACCTCCAGAAAGTTCCTTGGGAAAATTCCAGATCTTATGACTCAGATTTACTAGCTCGAGCACATGTGGCACATCAGATGCTACTTGTGAATCGGAGCGTCCAGCAGCTTCCATGGCAAAAGCGATATTTTCGTAAATAGTTTTGTTTGGAATAAGACGATAGTCCTGAAAAACTGTACCAATACGACGACGCAATTTGCTCATCTGCTTTTTGTTGAGCTTGTGAACATTGAGTGATTCAAAAAAGACTTTTCCCTCAGTAGGTCGATCCTCAGCGATAAGAAGCTTCATCAAGGTCGTCTTACCAGCACCAGAATGGCCAACAATAGTAACAAATTCCTTTGGTTCTACACCAAAACTTACACTATTCAGTGCCACTGAGCTGTCTGGATAGACCTTGGTAACTTTATCGTAGTAAATCATGTCTCCCTATTATAACTCTTTTTCTGAATCTATGAAGTCTTGAATGTCTCCAGAGAGAACTTTATCAACCTGACTAGTTTCAACGCCTGTTCTGTGATCCTTCACCATTTTGTAAGGATGGAGAACGTAAGAACGAATCTGATTCCCCCATTCTATAGAAGTTGTCGAGGAAATTTGCATGCCTCTTTCTTTGGCTATGCGTTTTTCTTCATCATGTTTCCAAAGTTTTCCACGAAGAATTGAAAAAGCTTTTTCACGATTTTGCGCCTGTGAACGTTCACTTGTTACGTGAATAGAAATACCGGTTGGTTTGTGAACCAAGCGTACTGCTGTTTCGCGTTTGTTTACGTTTTGTCCACCTGGACCGCCAGATTTTGCTATTGTTATTTCGACATCAGAATCTGGAATAATTATGTCGTCTTCACTAGTTTTTTCAAATTCTGGTACGACTTCTACGAGCGAAAAAGATGTGTGGCGCTTTTCATTGGCATTGAAAGGAGAAATTCTTACGAGTCTATGAACACCAGATTCGTTTTTGAGAGTGCCGTATGGACCAAAGGAGGTTGAACCGTCCAATAATAATCGTGACTTACCGGAAATTTCTACTGTAAGATTGCGATAACCACCGTGATCATTTTCGTGAGTGTGAATAAAAGTCCAACCCCAACCTTTTCCGTCTGCGTATTTGCGATACATACGCATGAGCATGCCTGTGAAATCTTCCGCGTCATCACCACCAGCGCCAGAAAGAATTGAGAGAATTGCATTTCCAGCATCATATTTTCCTACGCCAGCCAATTGGTTTTTTAGATCTTGAAGTTCTTTTATCGTAGTTTGCGCACGAACTTTGTCATTCCAAAAATCGCCAGCTATCATGCTTGTTTCAAGGTCAGCGATTTTTTGTTGGATCTTTTCTTTGTCAGTTGCGCCACCCTTGTCTGATGAACTTGCGTTGCTTGCTATATTAGACATGTTATTAATATACCCTTTTAAATCATTTGAATCCAATTTATTAAAAATTTTTGAAAGTTGATTAAATCCTTTCTCTGTAAACACATTAGGTAAATGACGACGACCTCCAGAGCCTTTCTGACTTAAACTTTTAGGTGGACTAATACCTGCTTGAGATTCGGCTAGTCTGGGGTTAGATATGTTTTCTCCAAACGTTGAGGTCGCAAGAAATTTCTTATCGCCAAATAATGGCTTATAATATGACTCGTCGTTTCCATTTTCAACCACCTGCGACCTCATTGTTTTCAATTCTTGTACTGTCACCCGAAAGACATCCTCGCTAGTAAAGCCGACGGCACTTCTTCGTACTTTCTCATTCAATCTTTTTGTCGATATGTGAAATAATTGTGCCACATCAGCATCTAATACAACCTTTTTGCCACGAACCATGTAAATCTTCTGGCCAATATTTTCTAGAGATCCAAAAGATGATTCGAGTGACATATTATTAAAAAATCATTAAACCTACACAAAATTTTATTTTATGGAGCCAAAGCCCGGGATCGAACCGGGGACCCTCGCTTTACGAAAGCGATGCTCTACCAACTGAGCTACTTTGGCAAACTCTTCAAACTTACTGAGCCGATGTCCGGGATTGAACCGGAGACCTCGCCATTACCAATGGCGTGCTCTACCAACTGAGCTACATCGGCGACCTAACGGTGCATTACTACCAAAACAGCTACATCGGCGACCTAACGGTGCATTACTACCAAAACAGCTACATC
>CAIVGA010000014.1 GCA_903905325.1 uncultured bacterium | reverse complement strand
TTCTTTCTCTTTTGTATATAGAAGTTTTATTATTTGGTAATAATATTTTGAGAGAAGTAATTATCCTAGTTTGAATATTAGGATATTTATTATCACAGGTAATACGGAGTCGAACTGCTCGACCGTTAGAATTAGAAAGATTACCATCACCAATAGCAACCCCTATTACATAAGCAGTATTTGAATTCTTATATTTTATCAAGTGCCAGAGGCGGGACTTGAACCCGCAAGCCTTTCGGCGATCGATTTTGAGTCGATTGTGTTTGCCAATTTCACCACTCTGGCGTAGTGACGATTGTAGCTGAAATATGACATAAATTCAAATCAAAGCTTAAATTCAACTGGATCTCCGACTAGGACTGGCCCGCTGTCACGGTTGATGAGAATATTTTGTAAAGCAATTTTTTCTAGCCGAGCAGTTCCGTAGTTGCCGTTGATTTTATTAGCGTCGACTTTGAAAGTAATTTCAGCAATATTTCCATTCATGACTTCATTGGAAAAATATTGATCAAAGACTAGATTTCCTAGAGAATAAATAACTGGCACATTGTTTATCCATTCTTTATCTTCTACGACGTGCGGATGTGAACCAATGACCACATTTGCACCAGCCTCTACTAATTGGCGAGCTTTTGCCTTTATACGTGTTGGTGAAGTTGTGGCGTACTCGTCACCCCAGTGTGGCATAACAATCACCGTATATCCTTGATGTGAAAGTCGTGTAACATCGGCGAGAATTCTATCAAATCCATGTGTAAATTCGTGGTAACCAACAAAAGCAAAGCAAGCGTCCATGCAGATCACCTTCTCTGTTGATGAAGCGTTGTTCGGGTCACCAAAATAGCCCACTTGAGCTGAGTCAAGAAAACCTTTTGTTTGAGAAAGACCGCTAGCGTCAAAATTGTTAGTGTGATTGTTGGCTAGGCTGACAAGTTTTATGCCAGCGTCTTTGAGTGCTGTTGCTGTTGTTGATGCAAAAGTAAAAGTTAATTCCTTTGATGTTTGACCATTTGCAAAAAGTGTATGAGAAGGGAAATTTGTAATTGGACCTTCTAGGTTGACTACACCAATATCAGCCGAATGAAATATAGGTGAAATGCCGGCCATGATTGGATCATAGCTGCTGGAATATTGACTATTAGCCAAAGCTCTGATATGTCGGTCGAACATAACGTCGCCACCGATAATAATTTTGATTTCTTTTTCTTGTTGAGCAGGTGCGGGTTTTTCATATATAGGAACTGAGGTTGTAGCCGACAGTACACTTGCTACATTCGCCAAATTTGAGTTAGGTGGAGACTGATTAAAGTTTAAAACGGCTACTTTTGAAACTGCAAAGCCGTTTACTGCCAATCGTGTACCACTCGCTACCAACCATATTCCACCCCAGCCAATTATGGCCGCCGTTAAAACCCAGATATACGTGCCAAGCTTTTTCATTAAATAAGTGTACCATGTTATTATATATCCATGTCTTCATCATATATTAATGACGCAATCTTCTGGATTGAAATAGAAAAGGTCAATCCAAACCCTTATCAGCCTCGACGTGAATTCGACGAACTCAAACTCAAGGATCTTGCGGAATCTATTCGCATGTATGGTGTACTTCAACCTCTGGTTGTAACTCGAAAAGAGGTTTACCATGAAACTGGTGGAATGACTGTAGAATATGAACTCATTTCTGGTGAGCGACGTTTGCGTGCTTCCAAAATTGCCGGACTTTCTCAGGTGCCGGTACTTATAAGGAATGGCGAAGAAGATCCATTGCTCAAACTCGAAATGGCGATTATAGAAAATCTTCAACGTGAAGATCTCAACGCTGTTGATCGTGCCAGATCTTTTGATAGGTTGGCACGTGAGTTTAAATTGAAACAATCTCAGATTGCAGAAAAAGTTGGTAAGAGTAGGGAATACGTTTCCAACTCTATGCGCATTCTGCTTTTGCCAGAAGAAATGGTAATGGCGCTTGAGCAAGGGAAAATTTCAGAAGGTCATACACGCCCGTTGCTTATGCTTACAGATCGTCCAGATGAGCAAATGGTTTTGTTCAAGGAAATAATGCTCAAGAAGTTGACTGTTCGAGAAGCAGAATCCTTGTCACGTCGCGTAGCAACTGACAAAATTCGCAATAAAGAAAAGTATCTTGATCCTGCCATTATGGAAATGGAACGTAACTTTACTGAATCTCTCGGAACGCGTGTTCGTATCGAGAAAAGCAAAGAAGGTGGCAAGGTGACTATTGATTTCTTTAACCCAGAAGATTTGTGTGTTTTGCTGGAGAAATTGAATGGCGCTGTAGATTCTGGTTTGAAAATGACAAGTGGCCCGGTTGATGCAAATACTGGCGAAACTTTGCCTGTGGACGATCGTGCTCCAGCAGATGTTGAAAAAGAAGATAATACAGATCTCTATTCCTTGAAGAATTTTGTGGTGTAGATCGTGTATATTGCTAAGGTCTTGAACATTTTTTGGCTATGTGTTACGGTTTAGCCAGGTTTTGTGGTGTGAGAAAACTTAATAATAAAAACAAATTGGAGGATGTTGAATATGAATCAATATCGTTTTCAGAAAATGATCGCAGTTGGTGGTCCGTCAGGTGGTGGAAAAAGTGTTTTGATTGAATACATTGAAGCTCGTCTTCGTGAGACTGAGAGTGTTCTTGGTACGACCACGCGGAATCCTCGGCCAGGTGAAATTGATGGTAGTGATTATTTCTTTTGGACCTTGGATGCGTTCCAAAAAGGTGTTGCTAATAATGAATTTTTAGAACACACCGCGTATTGTAATCACCTATACGGTAAGCGTTGGTCGTCAGTTGAAAAGGTTATTCGGTCGGGGAAGATACCAATTCTTAATGCGACCCTATCAGGTGTTGAGGCGGCGCGTAAAGAATTTCCGAATTCACTGACGTTCTTTGTGACAACACGAACTAAGGAACAGTTGGTTGCACGTCTCAAGAAACGCGGCTTTAGCAACGAGGAAATTGCACGTCGTATGGAAACAACAAAGATTGAACTGGCACACGCTCCGCTCATCTGTGATATTCACCTTTTCGCTCCAGATAACAGTGTTGATGTTGTTGGGGCACAGATGGTGAGCATTATCAAGGGTTACCTTGAAGGATGGACTGGACCGTTTCCACTCTAATCGCATCTTTGTATAGTCTTAAAACCGTGGCACCTTTCGTAGGACACGGTTTTTTTATTTAGTTTCTTCTGCGGGTTTTTTCTTGGCAAATCTGCCACGACCGGGTTTCTTGGCTATAGCAAGCATCTCCAGTGCACGTTCTAGTGTTATCTCATAAACATCATCTGGCGCCTTGATCGAACGATAATTTCCATCTGAAACAATATATGGCCCAAAGCGTCCTGCAGAAGCTACAACTTCTTTACCAGTTTTTGGATCAACGCCGAGTGTTCGTGGAATACTTAGAAACTTCAATGCTTCGGCGACCGTAATTTTTGAGGGATTAAGTGTGCGTGGAATAGACGCCATGCGAGGTTTTACAGGTGCAGGTTCATTTGGTGTGGCAGGTTCAATCGGTGTCACTGGTTCTTTAAGTTCTTTTATAACTTCACCTTTCTTTACTTTCTTTGTGCGGACATTCTTAACCTTTGGTAACTTAACCCCCAACTGAACATATGGACCAAAGCGACCATTCAAGACAAAAATTGGTAAACCGGTTGCTGGATCGACGCCAATAGGCTCATCTTTTTTGAATTCCATTCCTTCGAGAGTCATAGCACCATCACAATCTGGATATTTTGAACATGAAAGGAATTTACCACCGCGACCGAGCTTTATATCCATAGAACTTCCGCATTTTGGACACTTGTGCTTTTCATCAGCTGCACCGAGGTTTGTGGCTTTGGCGAGTTTATCTTTTAACTCTACTTCCTTATGAAATGGTCCATAAAATTCTTTCAATGTGTCGACGTATTTGCGGTCACCGTTGGCAATATCGTCGAGCTTATTTTCCATATCAGCCGTAAATGTATCACTTATATAAGTTGGAAAATTCTCTTCCAAGAAAGAAGAAACTACGTCACCAGTATCTGTTGGTTTGAGGGAACGGCCTTCCTTTTCTACATAGCCACGAGTTTCTATAGTTCGAGTAATCGAAGCATAAGTAGATGGTCGACCAATACCTCTTTTTTCAAGCTCTTTGATAAGTCCAGCTTCTGTATAACGTGAAGGTGGTTGTGTTTGTTTTTCGAGCGAGTCAATGGAAATAAGTTTTAGAGACTCGTCTTTGTTGCATTTTGGCAAGTTTGTTTCTTCGCCGGTTGATTCTGGATCAGCTTTGAGCCAGCCATCATAAATAATACGAGAGCCTGTGGCTTCAAAGTTTGGAATAGTGTTGGTGGAATCGTCCGTGGTGGCAGAAATGTTTGCGATAATTTTTGTGCGAGCAAAACGAGCGTCAGTCATTTGTGAAGCGACTGCACGTTGCCAAATCAAACGATAAAGTTTTTTCTGCTCGTCATTAGCACCTGCGGAAAGTTTGCTAGCATGCGATGGACGTATAGCCTCGTGAGCCTCCTGAGCGTTCTTACTTTTGGTTGAATAAGAACGAATCTGGAGATATTCTTTGCCGTATTCCTTTTCGACGACCGCTGTAATTTGGCCAATCGCCTGTGCGCTCAAGTTTGTCGAATCTGTACGCATATATGTAATGTGGCCAGCTTCATAAAGTTTTTGTGCTATACCCATTGTTCGAGAAGGTGAGAAGCCAAGTCTTGAGCTGGCAGTTTGCTGTAATGTTGAAGTTATAAATGGAGCACGAGGTGATCTTTTTTGTTCTGATTCTTCTATGTCAATAATTTTCCATGCGCCATCGCGTGCGTGTTTGAGAATAGTTTCAACTTCTTTGCGGTCGCGTGGTTCTACGGCGCACGTCAAAGTTAAATCTTGACCATCAGTTTTTGAATTTCCTGTCGTTTTCCATAGTCCAGATATTGCCCAATAAGTTTCTGGAATAAAAGCACGAATCTCGCGTTCGCGTTCCATGATGATGCGAAGTGCTGGTGATTGGACGCGCCCAGCCGACAGGCCATAACGAACTTTTTTCCAAATGAGTCCAGATAAGTCATATCCTACAAGACGATCAAGCACACGTCTGGCCTCTTGAGCTTCACGGAGATGTTCATCTATTTCACGTGGGTGTTCAAGCGCTTCGAGCACTGCTTCTTTTGTTACTTCATTGTAGCTAACACGTTTTATATTTTTTGCTTGGATTGTACCACCGAGTTTTTTGTTGTTGAGCAATTCCTTTATATGCCAAGCAATAGCCTCACCTTCACGGTCCGGATCAGTCGCGAGCAAGATTTGATCAGCTTTTGAAGCAAACTTTTGAATTTCGTGGATAACCTCAGTTTTCTTCGGCACTAGTTCATAGTGGGGAATAAAGCCACCTTCTATATCTATGGCTTTTTTGTTTGACTTTGGTAAGTCACGCACGTGGCCGACAGATGCGCGCACAATAAAATCATCTCCAACGTATTTGGAAATGGTCTTTGCTTTTGATGGCGACTCTACAATAATTAATTTCATAAAATATGTGTCGCGTGCTAAGTATTACATGAAGATATAGAAAAGTGCAAAGGTGGGGAGAAATATATGGAGATTTAATTGAGGAATTTTTCTATAGTGACGAATTTTCTAAGGAATACGTGTATCGAGTTTAATCCCTCTTCAGTGAAGACGTATGGAGGCTTAATTTTGCCTCCATTTCGATATGTACCTTCTCGAATTCTTGATGTCACAAGTTGTGACATCATGTTTTTTAAATCTCCATACTCTTCCTTTGTTAGTCTAAAAACCGAGTCCTCTGGCAAATTGTTTAAGTTTCTTTGGACCTGCTGATTCAAATTTCTTGTTTGTGTTAAAAACAATTTGGCAACATCTGAATCCAGAATTACAAGTTGACCTCTAGCTCGATATATTTTATACCCCAAATTTTCTAGTGAATCAAAATCTGCCGACATATATTATTTGAGTACAAAATACCCATCTTGTTCATAGGCAATTCCGCGCAACTCGAGTTCGACCAATAACCCATTTAGTACAGACACTTCAATATGCAACATTTCTATCAATTCATCCCGCAGCCGTGGAGTGGCCATGCATTTGATCAAAGCCCGTTCATTATCAGTAAGTGTAGAGTCTAGGAGAAATCTCGCTACTGTATCTGGTTTGCAACTTTTTGGTTTACCACTCCTCAGATAGGTTTGCTGCTCTTTTTTAGCTGCTTTTTCCTGCTCACTAAAATCGGGATGGATTATACTTTTTGTTGACTCGTTAACTTCAAGTCTCAACATCTCGAGAATATCTTCTGAACATGTTATCGCCGTTGCCCCATCTCTTATTAACTCATTAACACCCTGAGATAAATCAGAAAAAACGGAGCCAGGAACTGCTAAAAGATCACGACTGTAATCGCTCGCAGCTCTGGCGGTAATCATTGTTCCAGAATCACGTCTCGCCTCAATAATGAGAATAGCGTGTGAGAGACCTGCCATTACTTGATTTCGAACAGGGAAAGTCCAATCAGTAGCAACTTGGTGATTGTGGAATGGTGACATTAAAATCCCCTCAGAATTAATAATCTGTTTTGCCAATGGCCTTTTTAATTTTGGATACAACACATCATCATTTAACCCGGAACCCGGTACCGCAATTGTTTTTAATCCGACTTCAAGCGCAGTTTCGTGTGCTATCGAGTCAATTCCTATTGCCATCCCAGACACTATAACGATAGGATAACCACGTAAGCCGCTAATAAGCTTCTTACACGCGTTCAAACCATAACTACTATGAGTTCTTGAACCGACTACGCATAGGAATTTGTACGAGTCTGGCGGTAATTGGCCAATGTATTTAAGAAATTTCGGAGGTTTTTCGATTTGCCTTAGTAAATAAGGAAACTGATCTGGCAGTAATTCATGGATATCCATAAAAATGAGTCATTATGATAATCCACCATAATAATGTGTAGAAATGAATATTCTATGAATTAATAATGAATTTTCCGTAAAGTTAATATGAAGAAATGGCAAATATTGGCTGGAAATGGCAAATAAAATAGAAAGTGTTACAATATTCCCATGTTAGATATAAAGTTTATACGTGAAAATAAAGATCTCGTAGCCAAGGCTGCGCAGAAGAAACATTTAGATTTCAAAGTAGAGGAACTTATTGCACTCGATGACAAGCGCCGTGAGCTTATGACTAGTGCCGAAAAGAGACGTGCTGAACAGAATACTGCAAGTGAAAAGATCGGAGCTGCGGGAGCTGGCAAGATAATTTCACCAGAAGAGCGTGCCGCTCTCATTTCTTCAATGAAGACGGTGAAGACCGGTCTTGAACAAGATGAGCAAGCACTCAAGGATATTATGGTTAAATGGCAGAATTTAATGCTACATGTCCCAAATATTCCAGACATGTCTGTTCCGGATGGAGCAAGTGATGCAGAAAACAAAGAGGTCAAAACTTGGGGTGAAAAAACCCAATTCACATTTATTCCCAAAGATCATATAGAACTCATGACCAAGCTCGGCATGGTCGATTTTGAACGTGGTTCTAAAGTACACGGTTTTCGTGGATATTTCCTGACAGGAGAGGGAGTTAAGCTTTGTTTTGCAATTTGGAATTATGCCCTAGATTTCTTTTCTGGAAAGAATTTTGTTCCAGTAATCCCTCCGATTATAGTTAGACGCATCAATTTATTTGGTACAGGCTATCTTCCTCAAGGTGAAGAAGATATGTACAAAACTCAGGATGGTGACTATCTTGCCGGAACTGCTGAAGTTCCACTGATGGGTCTACACGCAGATGAAACTTTGACTCTGGCTGATTTACCAAAGAGATATCTTGGTTTTTCACCTTGTTACCGCAGAGAGGCTGGTGCTCATGGTAAAGACGTACGTGGTCTTATTCGTGTAAATGAATTTTATAAGTTTGAGCAAGTCATAATTTGTGAGGCAAATCATGAAACTTCTGTAAAATATCACGAGGAGGTGAACCGTAACATAGAAGAATTCATGGAATCTTTGAATATTCCATATCGTACTGTCATAAATTGTGGCGGTGATCTTGGACTTGGTCAGGTCAAGAAATATGATGTAGAACTTTGGGTTCCAAAGGAAGGCAAATATCGCGAAATCAGTTCAGCGTCATATTTTCACGATTTCCAGACACGTCGTCTCAATATACGTTATAAGGACGCCGAAGGTAAAATGAAATATACTCATTCACTCAATTCGACTGCGCTTCCATCTCCGCGCATCCTCGTTTCTCTCATAGAAAATTTCCAGCAAGCAGATGGCACCATCAAAATTCCTGATGTATTGGTGAAATATTATGGTAAAACAGTCATTGCGATTCAATAAAAAGCGCAAGTCTACGTTTTTTTTAAAAACCATTGTCGGCATTGTGCTTGTGGCAGTTGTTATATTTGTAATATCCTGGTTTGTGAGATTGCCAACATTTGTTATTAATTCTATTCAAATAAATGGGGCAGATAGTGATATAGCACCACTACTACAAATAGCTGCTGATAAAACATTGGAAGGAAATTATATGGGAATTTTTTCTCGTAGGAGTATTATCACATATCCACGTTCAGCTCTGGTTAAAAATCTGATGAATCTCTCTCCTAGAATAGATAGTGTGATCGTGCATGCAGACGGTCTACACCAAATTTTGATAGCAGTTATCGAAAAAACTCCATCTGCGATTGCTTGTCCAGAATTACCAGATTTTGATAACCACTCTTTAACAGGTTGTTATTTGGTTGATAAGAATGGTTTTGCTTTTCAAAATGTTCCTGATTCATATCCACAAACTTTTGATCATTTTTATGCTCCAGCTGCAATACTTGGATCATTTATAGCGTCTTCTACTAGATTTTCACAATTACAAAATGCTTATGACATCGTCAGCCAAAATGGTATCAATGTTCAAGGTATTCTAATAAAACCTGATTACGAATATGAGATGTATGTCAAAGGAAAATCAGACATGACTGTTATATATTTCAATGAAGTCCAGCCTATTTTGAAAGAAATTTCAAATCTCATCACATTCTGGTCTAATAGTGCTGTAGCTTCAAGTTCTACATCATCTCTGGAGTATGTTGATGTTCGTTATGGATCAAATATTTTTTATAGATGATATGATAGATAGTATATGAAGAACTTTTTTACAGTTTTCTTTGGCGGTCTAGCTTGTCTTATTTTGTGTTTTGCTGTTCTTGCTATTCTGAAAACTGCTCAAAATTTTCGTAAACAAACTCTCATAACCACGCCGGTTACTACACTTACAGCTTTACAGGAAGAAGGTGAATCAAGTTTTTCAGAATCCAGGCCTTTAAGTACTTCTACTATCACTGCCAAAGCTTATATTGTTAGAGACCTGACAACCAATAAAGTTATTCTTGAAAAAGATTCCGATAAGCTTCTCCCCATTGCTTCACTTACAAAACTGATTACTGCCAGTGTTGCGAGACGTCTCATCGATCCAAATACTCGTATCACCATGAACTCATTGATCTTACAGACGTATGGAAACACGGCCAATTTTAGAAATGGTGAGACGTATAGCATAAGCGATCTTTTGTACCCACTTCTTATGGTTTCTTCTAATGATGCTGCAGAAGCTTTGGCCTTTGTTTATGGTCGCGCAAAGTTTATAAATGCCATGAATGATTTTATGCAATCCATTGGTGCATATAGGACAAGTATTGCTGACCCTGCCGGATTGTCACCAAACAGTATTTCTACAGCTAGTGACATGGCGCGTGTAATTGATTGGATTCGTTTGAATGATCCGGTCATTTTGAAAATCACCGAACTTAAAAACATTACAGTTCGTGATCATAATTGGGTCAATCCAACACATTTTTTGAGCTGGTCTAATTATCTTGGTGGTAAAAATGGTTATTTACCAGAAGCCAATCGAACTGGAATTGGTTTGTTTTCTGTTGGTCAGAGTAGTGATATTTATGCCGTTGTTGTTCTTGGTAGTTCGACCAGAGATCAAGATGTGGAAACGTTATTAGCACAAATTAATACTAGTCAAATGAATGTTAGACAAAATCGAAAAAATGATTAAAAATTTCTGGCAAAAATTAAATAGACCGTTTTTTGTTTTGGCTCCAATGGCGAATGTGACTGATTTTGCTTTTCGTTCGATTATAACCAAGTATGGCAAGCCAGATGTGATGTGGACGGAATTTGTGTCAGCAGATGGTCTAGTTTCTGTCGGCAAGAAGCGATTGCTTATTGATCTGAAATTCTCACCGAAAGAGCGACCAATAGTTGCCCAGCTTTTTACTGATCATCCAGAAGCTATGCGTAAAGCAGCTAGACTTGTGGCAAAGCTTGGTTTTGATGGACTCGACATAAATATGGGATGTCCCGATCGTGCAGTCGAAAAACAAGGTGGTGGTGCGGCTATGATAAAAAATCCCGCGGCCGCACTTGCAGTATTGCAAGCGGCACGAGAAGGGGTGGGTGGTAAAAAAGGTGCTGGCGGTATTCCAGTTTCCGTGAAGACGCGTATTGGATATAACAAGGTAGATTTGGGTTGGATTAAATTACTCCTTGAGCAAAATTTACCCGCATTGACCGTTCACCTTCGCACCCGTAAGGAAATGTCAGATGTTCCGGCTCATTGGGAGATTATGCCAGAGATTGTGAAATTGAGAGACGAAGTTCAAGCTAGTTTGCCAGTAGAAACACGGACTCTAATAATAGGAAATGGTGACGTGGGGTCTATTGCCGACGGTTTGGTAAAAATTAAGGCCTCCGGTTGTGATGGGGTAATGATCGGTCGGGGAATATTTGGGAAGCCGTGGTTGTTTGGCGGTATGAGCAAGCATCAATTGAAAAATAATGATGTCACAACTTGTGACATCGAAAATTTGAACAGAGTACATATCAACCAACCAGAATTTATAGTAAAAACTCGCCTAAAAATTCTTCTAGAGCATGCCAAACTTTTTGATAAAACTTTTCATTGTTCATCACCGAAAAAATCTGCTAAAAATCACAGAGCTATAAAAAACTTCGCAATCATGAAAAAACACTTCAAGGCTTATGTATTCGGCTGGGATGGAGCGAAAGATCTTCGTGTAAAACTTATGGAAACGGAGAATATTAAAGAAGTCACCGCTATTATTAAACCTATGCTAAAATAGCTCCATGACCGTCTTATACAGAACTTATCGTCCTCAAAAATGGTCTGATGTTGTCGGACAAGATCATATTGTCAGTGTGCTCAAAAGTGCCATATCCGGTAAGCATGTTGCTCATGCTTTTCTATTTTCAGGAAGTCGTGGTACTGGAAAGACGAGTGTCGCTCGTATTCTCGCAAAGTCGCTTGGCATGGCTGACGAAGATATATACGAAATAGACGCGGCTTCAAACAGAGGTATAGATGATATCCGTCATCTTCGTGAACACGTTTCTGTGTTGTCATTTTCTTCACCTTACAAAGTTTATATTATTGACGAGGTGCATATGCTTTCCAAAGATGCGTGGAATGCGCTCCTCAAAACACTGGAAGAACCACCAGCTCACGTCATTTTCATACTTGCTACAACTGAACTAAACAAAGTTCCAGAAACTATAATTTCACGTTGTCAGACTTTTACTTTTAAGCGTCCTACACGTGATGTTATTCGCACACACATTATCTCTATTGCAAAGCAAGAGGGTTATATTCTGGATCCTGGTGCAGCTGATCTTATCGCTTTGCTTGGTGACGGTTCCTTCCGTGACGCTCTTGGAACTCTTGAGAAAGTAATCGCATCATCTTCGGCTAAAAAAATCACTCGCGGAGAAGTTGAAGCTATTACCGGTGCTCCAAATGCCCAGCTAGTGAATAGTTTTATTGAAAATCTTATTGCCAAGAATGCCGATACTGCCATAAAAACTCTTAGTGAAGTAGAGCAAGCCTCGTTATCTATTAATACTTTCACCACACTAGTTTTGGAAAAAATGCGTTTTATATTTCTCCTCCAAAATTCTCCTTCCTCAAAAGATTATATAAAAGATCGTATTTCAGAAGATGATTGGAGGTTTATCTTGGCGCAAGCAGGGAACAAAGGTGTTACAGCCCATACACTTTCAGTACTTCTCGAAGCTGCTGACCAGATAGGTCGTGCACGTATAGAAAGTTTGCCACTCGAGTTAGCGGTTTTGGAGATGGTGAAGTAGGTTAAGGTATGGTATTGGTTGGTAGATTATCAATGGGGAACCAAC
>CAIVGA010000013.1 GCA_903905325.1 uncultured bacterium | reverse complement strand
CCTCAAGATATTTGGTCTGAGAAGCATTGGAATGAGTGGAAAAAAGATCTCGATAATCACAAAATCAATCTGCGCAGAAGAGATAGCGATCAAGTAGAACTAGGTGCTCCACCGCTCAAAACCGACAAAGGCTGGTTAGTTGTCTACTCGCACATCCAAGGTTATGCGGAATCAAGAACGGTATTTGGTATAGAAATAGTTTTGTTAGACCTCAATAATCCTAGACGCATCATTGGACGCACAAAAGGTCCTTTCATGGTACCTGATACTTATTATGAAAAGACCGGCCATGTTCCTAATGTCATCTTCCCTTCTGGTGCTTTGATAAAGAAAAATAAGTTAGAAATTTATTATGGCGCAGCTGACACACACTGCGCCATAGCTTCAATATATCTAGACAACCTTCTCGACACTCTCGTCGATTCAAAAGAATCAAAAGCTAAACAGTTCAAACGTTTTGTTGGAAACCCTATTATTTCGCCTAGACCAGGATACCTTTGGGAAGCTGGTGGAACACTTAATCCGGCCGCAGTAGATCTGAGCAACAAGACTTATATTATTTACAGAGGTGCTTCGGCAACAAATGTATCAATGCTTGGTTACGCCAGTAGTAGTGATGGTTTTACTATAGAAGAAAGACTAGATAAACCAATATATTTACCGCGTGCAGGATTTGAATACAGACCTGGTACCAATTCGAACTACGGTTGCGAAGATCCACGAATCGTTATTATCGGCGACAAACTTTATATGACTTACACAGCTTATGATGGAGTAACACCGAGAGTGGCTGTCAGCTATATCACCATTCATGATTTTCTAGATAAACGCTGGAGTGCATGGTCAGAACCAAATGTTATAACACCACCAAATATTCCCAATAAAGACGCAACTATATTACCAGAGGCGGTCGATGGGAAATATATGGTCATCCACAGAGTTAACGACAGTATTTGTGCAGACTATGTATCTTCGTTGGATTTTTCAAAAGAATCAATTAACAAATGCATAGAAATATTGAATCCTCGACCAGGTATGTGGGATGGTGAAAAAGTTGGTATCGCTGGACCACCAGTGAAAACCAAGCACGGATGGCTTCTCTTATACCACGGCGTTTCCATAAGCAGAAAATATCGTGTTGGCGCGGTCCTTCTCGATATCAATAACCCAACAATGGTCAAAGCTCGTACAGCTGCTCCGGTTTTTGAACCAGAAGAACCCTATGAAAAAAATGGTCTAGTGCCAAACGTGGTATTTCCATGCAGTCTCATAGTGCGCAACAATATTGTTTACATTTATTATGGTGGTGGAGATAGTGTAATTGGTGTAGCTACGATAAAATTGGATGACCTACTAGATAAACTGCGAACATAGAACTCATTTACCAAAATTTTACTTCAAAAAAATCTCAAAATGGAAAAAGAACTTATAATTTTCGATAAGGACGGAACACTTACACCGAGCAAATCTAACGTAGACAGTGTTATGACTGATCTATTGGTAAGACTTCTCGCAAAGAAAAAGGTGGCGATAATATCTGGTGGTGGATATGAATTATTTGAAACTCAGATATTAAATAAATTTCCAGCTGGAACACAGAATTTTGCTAATTTATTTTTATTACCCACCTCAGGAACAAGGTTATATGTCTGGCAAGGTTCTTGGCAAGAAAAATATGCCGAAAATTTGTCCCCTAGCGACAAAGCCCTAATCATGGAAAAACTCAAGTTGGCGCTATCAGCAGCAAAATATGAGTTTCCTAGTCAAACAAATGGAAAACAATCCTTTGGAGAAATTATCGAAGACCGCGGTTCGCAAATAACCTTTTCGGCTCTAGGCCAAAATGCCCCACTGAAACTCAAGGAAGCTTGGGATCCAACACGAGAAAAGCGTCAGCAAATTACTGGTTTTCTTCAAGAAAAATTACCGCGCTTCGACGTACGAATCGGAGGTTCTACTTCTATCGATATAACCATGAAAGGTGTAAACAAAGCTTATGGAATCAGAAAATTAGAGGAATTTCTAAAAATACCAACCGAAAAAATAGTTTTTATTGGTGACACAATATTCCCTGGAGGAAATGACTATCCGGCAAAATCGACAGGCGTAGATTGCATTCAAGTAAGTGGTCCCGAAGAAACTGCTCAAGTCATTCAAAAGATGCTTAGATAAAATAGAATTCCTCGAAGACTTTCTTGTACATATTAATGACTCTCTTTGCTTCGTATTGGCTTAATGCAGCAGCCAAACCATCATGAGCAATCTGATTACGAACCTTGTGCGCTTCCCAAGCCTCATCTAGAGACTTGAAGTCTCCCTTCTCTACATGTTTGAGCTTTTCACCAACACTATCGCCACGATACTCCATTTTATTTAAAAGATTATCCAACATAACATCAGCCTCTATAATTGCCTGCTTCCAATCATTCTGGTTGGGAGATTCTATCAAACGTTCAACATTTTCCCATCTTCGCGCAGAATTTGGATCAGCCTTGTCAACCACATCATAGGCTTCCTCAACTTTGAGGTCATGGAGCTGTGCTTCTTTTATGCGTATTTCTTTTAATCGCTCAACGCAATAAATTATTCCAATAAAAAAGAAAAGGGCCAAAGGAAATGATAAACCAATAAGAAATTGAAGGATATTTGTTGTCCATGTGCCAATAGTTGGAAAAAAGTTAAAAATATTTGTGGCAATGGCATTTAAATCTAGTGCGTTGTTCATAGTCTTTTTCTTAACGTATATTATACCTCTTTAGAAAATTCTGTGGAAATTATTTTGTCTCTAGTTCTTTGCCAACATAGAACAATGTAGCCTCATCACCATGGCGAGCTGTAAGTTGAAGACCTATTGGCAAATCAACTTTACGATCTTTCGAAGAGTCAGCTGGTGCAACACCACATGGTACTGACAGAGCCGGCATACCAGTTAGATTCGCCGTGACAGTAAAAATATCTTCCAAATACATCGCCATAGGATCACTGGTTTTGGAACCAATAGTAAAAGCTGGCGAAGGAGCTGTCGGCGTAGCGATCACATCTACTGTTTCAAAAGCTTTTTTAAAATCATCGGTAATCATCCTACGAACCGCATTGGCGCGATTGTAATAAGCGTCATAATAACCAGAAGAAAGTACGTAAGTTCCAAGGAGAATGCGACGTATAACTTCACGACCAAGACCAGCTCTACGCGTTTCAAAATAATCATCTATGCCAGTTTTTCCATCTGAGTGAAGACCATATTTTACACCATCAAAGCGTGCCATATTCGAAGAAACTTCGGCCGGCATGATTATGTAATATGCCAATAAAGAATAAGAAATATTTGGCAATTTTACATCACGGATTTCATAGCCTTTTGACTTGAGCGTTTCGAGGCTTTTGTTGAAAGCCTGCATAACAGCCGGATCGATACCATCGCCTCCCAAGAAATCTCGTGGCACACCGATCACAGGTTTTTTATCAGCAGATTTTTTGCCTGCAGAATTTTTATTAGATGATTTTCCGCCGACCAAATCTTTGGCATAAGTTTCCTCAGAAATCGTCGTACCATCTTTTATATCCTGACCTTTTATTGCATTAAAAATAATTTCACAATCATCGACAGTTTTTGCAATAGGACCAATCTGGTCCAATGAAGAACCCATAGCCATAACACCGTATCTAGAAACAGAACCGTAGGTAGGCTTAAGCCCTACAACACCACAGAAGCTTGCTGGCTGACGAATAGAACCGCCAGTATCAGATCCTAGTGCACACAATACCCCGTCCATGGCCACAGCAGCAGCAGAGCCACCTGATGAACCACCAGCTACTCGAGTAGTGTCGATAGGATTTTTCGTGACACCATATGCAGAATTTTCCGTGGAGCCTCCCATAGCAAATTCGTCCATGTTTACTCTTCCAAGGAATACAGCACCTTCTTTCTTTAGTTTTGCAATAACAGTGGCATCATATGTTGCGTGATAATCAACCAACATCTTTGATGAAGCACTAGCGATGTGACCTTTGATCAAAATATTATCTTTAATAGCAAAAGGAATTCCAGTGAGTACGGAAATTTCTGCGCCCTTGGCAAAATTTTCATCAGCTTTTTTTGCCGATTCCAAAGCATCATCAAATACTTCTAGATAAGCATTGATGTCAGGATTTTTCTTGGCAATCTCGTCGCGATAAGCTTTTACAAGATCCGTTGACGAAAAATCTCCTTTCAACATGTGGTCGTGAGCTTTCTGTATTGTTAAGTTTTTCAGGTCAATTTTCATAAAATTTTCTTAACAGCAATAAAATCCCCTTCTCTATCTGGGGCTTCGTCTAATAGTCGTTCACGAGCATCAACATGACCAGCTTCGTCAAGATCAATCACATCTAACCTTGCGACATTTTTTACATCACCGACACGTGATGCACTATCCAATGAGACGTCCACCTTTTTGAGCTGATCAATGTAACCCAAGATAGAATCGAACTCTTTTACTAGGGATGTTTTATCCTCTTCAGTAAGCTTGATACGTGCCAAAGTGGCCAATTTTTCGAGTTCTTTGGTGGTTATCATGGAATTTGGTATTACTATGGGATGATTTTAACACAGAATAAGATACCATTAAACCACAACCTCCTTCTCTGTTTTATTCCGCCTAAATACAAACACCCTCATCACGACATATTGCGCCAGCCCAAAACCTAGAAGCACCACCAAGGTTTTTGTCACTTCCATGAGAGAAGGCAAAGGCATAGTGACGTTGAAAAAACGCACGACAAACGGAATTTTCAATAAGACAAACAGAGCGACAACTTCGAACAAAGCTAGATATAATAAATGTAATTTTTCTCGACCAGTCTGTACACTCCTATAAACCTTTGGTGCCAAAGCAAAGAAAATAAAACCACAGACGATAAATGCTAGAGCAACGAGTGTATTCGACTCAGCGACTTTCAGATATGTCGGACTAAAAACAAACACTACAGCTACAGCGATCGCTTCTATGATAGAAGACCAGATGACAAAAGGTAGAACTTTTGATAAAAACCCTAGAGAGCTAGCTGGGAGAATTTTTCCAGTTGGACGAATAGCCCAGTACCCTATCAACATCCCAGGTATACCTACAGCAAAATAGTTGATGAGGGTTATATTTAGTGGCGTAAGTGGAAATGAATATCCGAAGAAACTAATTATTATAAACAAGAAAAGTCCGAGCAAACTTTGATTGATAAAAATACCGGCAAAAATTTCTATATTCCTAATAAAATTATCGGCGAGTTCTACTGCACCTGGTAAATCAGTAAAAATATTTTTCATAAGAATCACACCGGCCAGACGTCTGGCCGCAGAAACTCCATCGAACATGGCGATACCTAGATCAGCTTTTTTGATAGCTAGAACATCATTGGCACCGTCACCGACCATGGCCGTAAAACCATTTTTCTTGAGTGATTCAATAATCTTAACTTTTTGCTCTGGAGTAATACGTGCAAATATCGTGCTTGCTCCGACTTTTTTATCAAAATCATCATCATGCCATTTACTAAGTTCAGCACCAGTGACAGCCGCTTCGGTATTTTTGACACCAGCAGCTAAGGCTACAGTCTGGACCGTGTCGATATTATCTCCAGAAATTATACGCAAACGAATTCCGCGATCTTGAAAAAACTTTATTGTCCTACAAATACCTTCACGTAAGGCACTTTGTAAAACAAATACAGAAACTGCAGAAAGATTAATACCGGTAAGTTCGCGTGGTAACCCAGAACTCGATGACTTCGCTACACACAATAGCCTTTTTCCTGTGCCTTTATATTTTGTCAAAATTTCGCTAAACCATTTTTTGCCTTCAGAATCTTGTACATAAGGAAAAAAAATATCTGGTGGTCCAACGAAAATATTTTCAGCACTAACTTGCCCATTAATATTTGTATCGACTTCTACAACTCCGTATTGTCTCCATGATGAAAAAGGCAGAGCTCCAAGAATTTTACCAGAAGCGCCGCTATCATTTGTGTCACCACTATCACCACTGGCGTTAGTATCACCAATATACTTTTTCACCGCTACAATAGTCTGCGAAGAATCGCCAGATCCACGAATATATAGATCCGTAAGCCTACCAGCTTCTTCTTTGGAAAAACCTTCACAAATATGGACGTCTTTTACTGTCAAAAAATTCTCTGTCAGAGTTCCGGTTTTATCCAAACACAAATTTTTGATACGACCAAGCTTCTCGGTGGCATTGATCTCTTGAAAGAGTACATTTTTCTTTGAATAACTCGCTGCACCAAAAGCAAAAAGCAAAGTTGTGATGACTACAAGTCCTTGTGGAATAATCGTACTAGCAAGCGCACCGATGTTTAGCACAACATTTACCGCTGATTCATGAGTCACATATCCCCTACCAACAACGAACACGATAACGACCAACAGTATATATCCCGTGTATTTAATGACTTTATTAATAGCTTGTTGGATAGGACTAGGACTAGCCGAGTATTTCTTGGCTTGTTCGGTCATTTTGAAAATTTTACTATCTCGAAAAGCATTTTGAACCTCGAGAAGACCAACGCCAGAAGTTATGACATCACCAGCTTCAACTTTTGAACCTTTGGCACGAGGCGATGAATCGGCCTCGCCAGTGACAAGTGCTTGACTCACCTCAAGTCCGCTCGCAGACAAAAGTACTCCATCACAAGGTACTTGATCTCCCAGACGTAATTTTATCTGATCACCTTTTTCAACAAGTTCAGATAGGACCAAATCTTCACTACCATCTTTGTTTATACGAATCACACGAAGTGCAGTCAACAATTGAAGTGTCTCCAGTGCTATCCTCGCTCGAGTATCTTGAATAATTCCCAGACAAATATTGAAAGTAATAATTATTCCTAAAAATATTGCAGCTTCTTTATTATTAAAAATGTATAGCAGAACGACAACCGTGAAAATAACTCCATTCACCAAAAGGAAGACGTGACGAAAAATGATTGGGCCAATACCTGACAAAGTCTTTTTATACGGTTCCAGCTTTGATTTTGGCATATGTTAAAAATTAATGTCGTACTTTTTATACTACTTGATTAAAGCCAAAAAATCATCTTCTGAAAGAATTTTTACGCCGAGACTTCTGGCTTTGTCCAATTTCGATCCGGCTTCTTCACCTGCTACAACATACGTAGTCTTAGCCGAAACAGAGCTCGAAACATTACCACCTAGTCGGCGCACCATATTTTGAGCCTCTTCGCGCTCCAAAATCGGAAGCGTGCCAGTGAAGACAAAAGATTTACCTTCGAGCAACTTAGCTCCCGCAGTATCATCTTGAACCAACGTGACCTGCTTAAGCAAATTTTTGACAAGAGTTCTATTGTCAGGATTTTTAAACCAAGTCACGAGAGACTCCGCCACAACTTCACCTACACCATATATTGCACGAAAATCTCCAACTGACGCTTTGGCAACCATATCAAAAGCCTCGGTATGTTTTTTGGTAGCTTTTTCTTGAAAATGTTTGGCCAAATCATAAGCCGTCTCTTGGCCAACTTGTGGAATAGAAAGTGCGGCAATGAAACGAGGCAATGTCACCTTACGAGCTTTTTCCACAGAGGCAAGCAGATTATCAGCAGATTTTTCTGCAAAACGTGGCAAAGCTATGAGATCGGGCTTTTTCAGAGTAAAAATGTCTTCATAGGAAGTTATAAGTCCATTTTCAAGGAGCAAATCAATCACTTTTGGTCCAAGATCTTCTATATCAAAACAATGCTTTGATACAAAGTAATAAAGCTTGCGTTTGTGTTGCTCAAAAGAATCCTTGGCTACACAACGCCAAGCCGCTTGGCCAGGTACACGTTCGATTCTTCCATCTCCCCCACAACCGCTGATATGTGTCGGCCATTTGAATGGCTTCTCTTTGCCAGTACGCAAACTTGTTACAACAGAAACAATATCTGGTATAACATCACCAGCTTTCTGCAAAATAACAGTGTCACCAATTCTCACGTCAAGACGCTTAATTTCGTCTTCATTATGTAAAGTTGCACGTGACACCGTCGAACCAGCGACAAGAACAGGTCTAAGAACTGCGACTGGTGTAATCACGCCAGTTCGTCCTATTTGAAAAATAATATCTTCCAAAACCGTCGTCACTTGCTCTGCCGGAAATTTGTAAGCCACACCCCAACGAGGCGATTTGCCTGTATAACCTAGAGTTTCCTGGATTTTTCGCGAGTTAACTTTGATTACAATTCCATCTAGCTGATATGACAAATCATGACGCTTCTTGGTCCAAGTTTCATAATATTTTTGTATTTCATCTGGACCAGAACAAATTTTAAAATGAGGATTTGATGGCAAACCCAGCTCACTAATCAATTCTAGTTCGCCAGATTGAGTTTCTGGCATCTGCTCAACGTGTTCAATATCATACATAAATGCGTCTAGATTCCTCGAAGCAGTAACCTTCGGGTCAAGCTGGCGAATGGACCCAGCGGCCAAATTTCTCGTATTAGCGAAAAGTGGTTCACATTCTTTTGCACGTTGCTTATTTATTTTCTCCAAATCTTTCAAACTCATCCAAATTTCACCGACGACAGTAAGGTCCGCACCTTTATCTGCGCCTTTATTATGACTTTGTTTATTTGTACTATCATCATATGTATTTAACGTTAACGGTATACTTCTTATCGTCTTGATATTTTGTGTAACATCTTCACCAACAGATCCATCACCACGTGTCGCAGCTTGAACCAAAGCACCATCAACATAAGTCAGCACGACTTTGAGCCCATCGATCTTGAGCTCACAACAATATTCAAGTTTTTCACCAGTTGAACCACCACCATCACCTAGCCCAGCTTTTTCTATGAAATTCCTCACACGCTTATCCCATTCCTTTAGCTCAGTAAAATCAAAGACATCATCAAAAGACCATTGTTGGAAATTGTGTCTAACTTTCTCAAACTTCTTGAGTGGCGCTCCACCAACACGTTGTGTAGGACTATCTGGTGTTCTTAGTTCTGGATATTCAGCCTCTATAGTATCCAACTCTTTAACCAGAGAATCATAAGCCTCATCACTTATCTCTGGTATGTCATGTGTATGATAAAGAGAACGATGATGATTTATCGTCTTTTTGAGCTTATTAAGGCGTTCCGCAACCTCTTTGGGTATCAACTTTTGACTCATATCCTAAGTATATCATTCTGGCACAAGAGAGACCCACTGTATGGCACGCTCCACTGTACGAGAACTTTTTAGATCTGGACCGTAAGTTGGTCCAAGCGTAGCATTACTGTTGTAAGTACAAAGGTTGTAACCACGCGACACAACTACAGTCGTATCAATTTTACTACCAGAACTATTATCTACATAAAAATATGTCGTAACATTAGCGCATCCCCATAATTTGCTACTGACTGTCATGTCATCACCCGGTTTAGCAAAACCAATACTTGTGCTAGCACTATAAACAATAGCAGAACCTGGATTAAATGGCAGATTTGTAGATGTAATCCCAAAGGTCAAACCAGTATTGAGATTATTTGCACAACCCAAAGGTATATTCAAACCATTCACCTGGGCATCTTCTGACACTAGATTGCCACCTCCATCTGTAAGTCCAGAATCATATATTGGCCAGTTATGTGCGACCGATTGTGCCATACACTCCATTGCTGATTGCGCAGCATAAAAAGAATATATGGAGTCGCGTGCAGTAGAAGACAAAAGATATTGTTTACGTGCAACACCAATAATGAAGACCACAACACCAAGTACCAACGCAGCAATCAATGTTGCGAAGAGTAGTGTGTATCCAGAATTTATTTTTGATGTTTTTTTCATATATTTTACTGTTCAGCAGCAGATGTTATTTCAGAACGCAAAACTACTGTATTTACTACACTTCCAGAATTCCAAAATACAGTAATAATAACTTGATATTCATTGGGGTCATTATCAGGAGCTGTATAACGATTTTGAATTTTAAAGAGTTTAAAATTTCTACTAAAAATAGTCGGCCCACCAGTTCCATCGCTTGTATATGTACCATTGTCGGACAATTTTAATGGGCAACCTGAGGTGCCAGAAGAAGGACAAATCGTTTTAACATTTGATGGACTAAGATCGCAGTATGACCCCGTTGTTCCGATACAACTATCCAAACCGTTAGTCCATGGCGGGCTGTTCATTATATTATTATCCTTATAATTTTTAATCAGTTCCATTTCCTCTTGAGCCAAATATGAAGCCGTAGTTTGATCTCGAGCATACAAAGATGTTGTCAAAGCTTTACTAGAAATAGAAAGTGGACCAGCAATAGCAATCATAAGCACGGCCACAGCAATAAGCGTTTCTATCAAGGTAAATCCTTTTGTAGCAGAGACTTTCACATATTTAATTGGAGCATTATGTAATCTCATATAATTATCTTTGTCGCGATGAAGCGGCCGTCTGAAGGCTAAAATACGTCTGTGTAGAAGTACCAATTCCGGCATAACCAGTAATATGAACTAGAGCCAAAGGATATTGACTAGAACTAGTATTATTAACCTCAACACTATACGATTTGATTTTAACATTCTGAGGAGAAACTATATTCTCAAAAGACGACATAGCTCCAGAGCTCGGTGAACAACCCTCACCTTGTTTGGCTTTTTTAAGAAGATAATATCCGGAGTTATTAGGATCTGGAGTAAACTCATAAGTATAAACTAGTAGTTGTAATGAATCACACAACTGACCAGAATTATCAGTAGCTCTCTCAGATGAGATAAATGATATATATAAAGGTTGAGCTGAATTGAAAGAAGGACACGGTGTAGGAGTTGGAGTTAATGAATAGCTAGTACCACAATCATATTTTGTCCCAGTTCTAATGTCGCGAGACATTGTTTCTATAGCAAAACTCAGGTTCGTCACTGCATCTTGTATACTTTGAGCTTTTTTATTGGCATCTAGAACCTTTAGAAGTGCTCCAACAGCAATAACTGCCACAATTGCAAAAATACCCAGTGAGATCATAATCTCAACTAATGTAAATCCATTTTTAAAATCAATTCTTTTATACATGTTATTTCAAAATATAAACCTGCCCATTGTTAGTCACCACTACTGCTCTCGTGCCACCAGAAACACCCGGAATACCAATTTCTATATAAATCGAACTCTTGCCATTTGAAGAATTACATGAAGTTCCATTTACACATATTATTGCTGATGGGTCAGGGCGCTTGAATGTTATGTCTGCACTAGTCACAGATAAAGCAGGATTGGCATTTCTAGTAGAAGGTGAGCAAACGGTTTCATTTCCCATACACAGATAAGTCACCTTGGCACCTTTAGTAATCGTATACGTATTTTCAACGGTGTCACCTGTAACATAAGTACCACCCGTTGTACCACTAGAATTCACATCTGAAAACTGAATAATCTTAGTGTTATCTGTAGATGGATCTGTGGGAATAGACTGTGTCGTAAAATGCACACCGTGAGGATATTGGAACAACGATTGACCACTTCCGTTTCCAGAGTTCACAACACCAATACTAGATGTCTGCTCTGTACGTATAGCCAAAGCTACATCATATATAAGGTTTGTGAGAAGCGTACTCTGGTTGAAATTACCGAACTTGGCGATCAATAGAGATGTCATAAATACAAAGATAGCAACCGAAACCATTAGCTCAAGTATAGTAAACCCTTTGGATTTAGACCCTTTCATGAAGATATTATAGCGCGAATATTGCTTTGACAACATGTAGATCTATAACAATAATTTTGAAAACTAGAACTATGTATAAACCTAATATGAGATATGGGCCAAATGGTATTTCCATTCGAGGTTTGAACTTTTTACGTGAATAGAATATCCAAGCCAAACTAGCAATAGCTCCAATCCAAAAAGCCAATATGACCGCATTCACTCCCCCGTTTATACCTAGAAGCCAACCCATGCCAAGTGCCAATTTTGCATCTCCAAATCCCATCCATGTCCCTCGTGAAAAAAACCACATAGCTGCAAATGGTAAAGCTAGAAGTGGTCCCGCTACAAGCATTTGCCAACTAGGAATATGCCACCAAGATGAACCCCCAATAAACAAAGTCACTAGAGCTAAAATGCAAAAAGTGTATACGAATTTATCTGGAATAATCTTATGTTTTATATCGTAAACGGTAATTACAACTAGAAGACACGCTATTACCAATTGGAAAAGTGTGATCACGCCAGACAAGTAGCTTGTAGGTGGAAATGCAAAGAAGATCAAGGTAAAAATAACTCCAGCCATAAATTCAACCAGAGGATATTGCCATGAAATTTTACTCTTACAAGAGCGACATGAGCCACGTAAAACCAAGAAACTCAATATTGGAACCAGATCCAACCAACTTAGCGTCTTTCCACATGACATACACTTGGATCTACCACCTAAGCCAACTCCAGTATTGAAACGTAGTGAGACAACATTAAGAAAACTCCCAATCAAAGTTCCGAAGATGAAGGCTAAGATAAGAAAATATAAGTCCACGATGTTGATATGTTATTTTGAGCCGAGACAATAATTCACGGTGCTATCGCAAGTGAATGACGAAGCCCAACTAGGTGGCGAAATCAGTGAATTTTTTGTTGCATTGTTGGTACCTTCGAGAATTGTGTGTAAGACGAAATCTGTTGGAGTATTTGCGTCATTCGAAACATACTCATAGTAAGTCTGACCGCCGGTTGGTTTTGGCATGGGTGGAACTGGTATCTTTGGTAAATAATCTGTAAACTTAATCGTGTTTCCTTGTTGATCTACGCAACCAGAATTAGACATAGTGCTTACATTAGTAGTACCAGACGTTGTTGTTGCATAAGTACCACATCTATCAAAGAAGAGGCTAAGTGCAAGCTGTATTTGACCAAGATCAGACACTCTCTGACCGTCTCTAGCTTGAGAGCGTGAACCAGCGAAATTGGCAGTAATAATGGCTGTCATAATAGCAATAATAGCGATAGAGACCATTAATTCTACAAGAGTAAAGCCTTTAAAAGAGTTTTTTGACATGGAATAATTATAACATAAAATGTCTTACACAGAAAAACAGCCAAATAGCTGTTTTTCTCACACCAATCAATTTAGATCAACTTAGCTACAACTATAAGTAGTGTAACTGGTAAAGAGGCCCGTCATACCTGCCGAGGTAGTAATGGCAGTTGAACTTATAGCAAGCCTTGTAGAGCCAGTATAATCAACGCAAAAGGCTCCAGTTGAAACTGCTGCCGCAAACATCCACTTACCACCAGTACTTGGAGAAGTTCCATCTGCCGCATAAAATATAGGAGTATTTGATGGTAAACCATTAATAAGATTGAAGAGACTGTAATCCGCACTCTGGTTATCGGTAAAGAGATTACCAGACGCCGAGCCAGTAATAGACGTTGCAAATACACCAACAACGGGTCCTGTTCCACCAACCACTGCATTAGTAGCAGAACCTGAAGGACTAAAGAGTTGCGCCTGTGTTCTTATACCAGAAAGCTGTTCTTGAACTTTTGCATCGTTAGCCTTACCTCTTGCACCATTTAAGCTCACCAAGATAATTGATGACAAAATACCTATGATTGCGATAACCACTAGCAATTCAATAAGTGTAAAACCTTTTGTATATTTTTTCATATTATAAATTAGATTATTAATAGACTACCAACAAACCTGTGATTGAAGGTTGTTATGAACATTATACTACGAAATTTATCCCTTCTTCAAGGGCTGTGGATAACACAAGATAATTACTCACAGATCATACGTCTTCCACTTGAGTCTAAAGGTGTAAAACCTCCTGTAGTAAAGTTGGCATGAGTTATAGTTGAGCCTTTGGATATGACATTTCCGGATGAATCTATACAAGCGTATGCTCCATTATTCAATGCTGCATATATAGCATAATCATATCCAGAAAATGAATAGATAATTACACCGCTATCATATAAGGTCCCGCCAAGAGAACAACCTCCAGTAGCAGATAAACTTATAGGAGGATTTGGATAAAGCATATCCCATGTAGAAAGCGTCTTATTAGAATTTTGATGTCCAATATCGGCAACAAGAATAGCTAGTTGAGTTTGGAGTGCATTTACCGTTCCGGCTGCATTGGTATAATAACCAGTAGATGGTGTAAAACCAGACCCACCACATAATCCAAGTATTGAATTTGCCCCTGATTGCACATATGACCCAGTAATCGGATCTTTGTTCAGTTCAAAAAAATTACGAAGCTGGTGAAGGTCAGAGATTATGGCCGTATCTTTTGTATTCGATCTTGCACCATTCAAACTCACCAAAATAATACCAGCTAAAATCCCAATAATTGCAATTACCACCATCAATTCAATAAGTGTAAAACCCCTCGAAAATTTTTTCATACCTTTATTGCGCACTAGCAATACTATATATAGGAATCAAGACTGATGCCAAGAGAATAGCCACTCCCCCTCCGAGAAAGACGATCATGGCTGGTTCGATGAGTGAGACTGTTGCGTCAACGGCTGTCTCTACTTCACGAACATAAAATTTGGCCACGGTTTTCAAAATAGAACCGACTTCTCCTGTTTCCTCACCAACTTTGATCATTTGTACAACGATACCAGGAATTTCCTTGGGGTAACCAGATAATGATTCAGATAGTGTCTTGCCGCCTTTAACCCTTTCTGCCGCAACGGTAATAATCCCTTGATAAACTCGGTTGTCTATAACGTTCGAAGTGAGCTCCAAAGCGCGCACGATGGGAATACCAGAAACAAGCATTGTATTCATGTTGTCAGAAAAACGTGAAAGATAAAGTTTGCGATATAGAACGCTGATATAAGGAATACTCAACTTGAGCTGATCATAAGCAATACGTCCACCAGTCGTACGAACATAACGAGCGACAAAGAAACCAACAATAACCAAAATTGCGATCAAAACGAATCCATAATTCACAAGGAAATTACTAATACCAAGGATGATCTGCGTATAAACAGGAATATCTCCCCCAGATTCTATGATGATAGAACTAATCTTTGGAATAACCATCGTAAACATAAGAATCATAACCACGATAAATGTAACCATGACGAAAGCTGGATATATAAGGGCTCCGCGAACTTTTGAAACAAGGTCATATTCGCGATCTAGATAGTCAGCGAGATATTGAAAAACTTCATCGAGCTTTCCAGACTCTTCACCAGACTTAACCATGTTTATATAAAATGGCGAGAAAACCTTGGGGTGTTTTGAGAGAGCAGTTGAAATAGAACTTCCGCCTTGAATATCGTCAGTGATAATTTGCAAAATACTGCCAAGCTTTTTGTTATCTACTTCACCAGAGAGCAAACGGAAAACTCTCAAAGCTGAAACTTGAGCTTGAAACAAAGTAGAGAGTTGACGTGACAAGATAACAACATCTTTCGTTGAAACACGGTCGAACCATGAAATTTTTCTCGTAAAAAATGATGTCTCTTCGTCGGCTTCTTTGATCGTTATCACAACCAAATTTCTTCTTTGAAGAGAATTTATAGCTATATCAATATTTACCGCATCAATAGATCCGGATCTCTTTGTTCCTGAGGCTGATTCTACTGCTTCGTAATTGAATAACATAAGATTAAATAAGTATATCCACTATATTAGACGCTCCAGTGTCTTTGGATTCATAGAATAAGCATAAGCACTTTCTACAGTAATCTGACCAGACCTAACAAGCTCAGCCAATGAACGGTTGAGATCGATCATACCCTGTTGTGAACTGGTCTCGATAACAGTATTGATCTCATGGCTACGACGTTCACGAATAAGGTTTGCTACAGCGTAGTTGTTGATGAGAAGTTCATAAGCCGGAACAAGTCCGCCAGAGATACTTGGTATGAGTCTTTGAGAAAAGATACCAGTCAATGAACCTGCAAGCTGAATACGAATCTGATCTTGTTGAGTTGCAGGAAAAGAGTCAATAATACGATCTATAGTCTGTGCAGCGTTGTTGGTGTGTAGAGTAGAAAATACCAAGTGACCAGTTTCGGCAGCGGTAACAGCAGTAGAAATGGTTGCAGTATCGCGCATTTCTCCAACCATACAAACATCTATATCCTCACGAAACATTGCGGTAAGAGCATTTGCAAAATCTGGTGTATCTATTCTAACTTCACGTTGGTCTATGATGGATTTCTTTGATTCAAAAAGGTATTCGATAGGATCCTCAATAGTCAAAATATGTTCTGTACGAGTCTGATTTATCATTTCTATCATAGTCGTCAAAGTTGTAGTCTTACCTTGACCAATTGGACCTACCACCAAAAAGAAACCCTGTGACTTGCGAGTGAAACTCTCAAGAATGGGTGGCAGATGAAGCTCTGCCAAAGTACGAATTGCTTTTGGAATCAAGCGCAATGCAATGGCAGGTGTGCCTTGTCTGTGATAAATATTTCCACGGAAACGAGCACTTTGTGAGTTGTATGAAAAATCTACATCTTTCGAAGAGGTAAGAGTT
>CAIVGA010000012.1 GCA_903905325.1 uncultured bacterium | reverse complement strand
CCCCTAAATTGGGTGCCTATCGGGATTCGAACCCGAACTGAAAGCTCCACAAGCTCTAGTGCTAACCATTACACCATAGGCACCATATTGTCGCTTCTTGGTTACTTACTAATACTTCGGCGACTGCTCATTTATACCAGACAAGTGGTTACTAAGTCTAGCGAGTGCATAAAGGAGCGAGGACAACCGATTGAGATAAGCGAGTGTCTGTGAGCTCAATTTGGCAGTTCCTTCCTCCCCCACAGCTACCACACGCCGCTCGGCTCTACGGGCTATTGTACGAGCCGTATCGAGGTGTGCAGCAATGTTTGTGCCACCACTTATGAAGAAGGTTTTGATAGGTGGTAAAATCTTCTCGATACCATCAGTAATGCCTTCAATCTCTTTTACGGCGTCATCTGGTAAATGCTTTTCTGCGCCAGCGACTTCGGCTTGAACTATGAATAAGTTTTCCTGCACAGAATGGATAATTTTTGGTAAAGATAAGTTTTTGCCTCCACCTTCACCTGAGACTGTGTTTGACACAGAAATTCTTGGCGCTTCATTATGTATTTTTACAATACCCAAAAAAGAATTTATCTCATCGAGCGCACCGAGCGCCTCTGCAATAGTAGAACTTTTTGATAAACTTTGATTGCAACCAAAAACCTTGGTTGTGCCACTGTCACCTTTGCGTGTGTAAAGCATGGGGATATTATAACGCAAAAAATACCCTTAAATTAGCCTTAGAAATAATCTTAGAAATTTACAACCTGTGCGCAGGAGAGGACTTGAACCTCCACACCCAAATGGGCACAGCCACCTCAAGGCTGCGTGTCTACCGTTTCACCACCTGCGCATATATTTGTCAAGATGCACGCTTACTATAGATATCCCCTATAGCTCACGAAGTCCCATCATAGCTAATACTTTGTTTATTTTCAACCTCTTTCTTGTAAGAGAAATACATCCTGGTTTATACATTTTTTCTGCCAATTTTACTGCAATATATTTTGAATATCTAAGTTGATAACAAATACGTTTTTTATAGGCCCGTGTTACGTGACCTTTTATACCCCAAAGGGAACTAACCATTCTTTTTAACCAATAAATAAATACGGGACTCGACGATGCGAAGCTGATGTAAAACATTAAACTTGATTTCCAACGAGGATCGAAATAACTGTAGCTAGAACCATCACCATCAAAACACCCTCTCAAAAAGTCTGCAAAAAACTTCTTTGGAATCAATAATTTTGGCATGGTTAAAGATTTGGCTGGGCGTATACCAATACTTTCCAAAAACAAATGAAATGTCGAGTCACTAAATTAAACCCTCGATGTATAAACGCCACTGCCACTTTTCTTTTTGGATATTTTTGACGTGATACCAAGACAGTGATTGAAGTTCTTCAATTGCTCGATATCCTTTGATGTAAGATCAACATGCCTCCCATTTCTTGATACACACCCATCAGTTGCAATAAGCCCTATTGCATATGCAAAATTTTCTGACCACTTAATGTTTACTTTCCCTTTTGGTTTTGGCCCTCTCTTTAACATACAGTGCATCATATTACCTCAGGGTGTCTGCGTCTACCAGTTAATAATATGCAGATAACCGGTTTATAACAAAAATCGCCCAGTTAGTCCGGGCGTTTTTTATTTCAAAATTTTCAAATATGTCAAAAGACTTATTTTGCTGGAGTAGCCTCGGCAACTTCGGCGGCCTTTTCAGCAACAACTGGTGCAGCCTCTTCTTCATACTTTGCAGCCATAATGCGACGCATCTTATGACGAATTTCCTTGGCAGCCTTGCGACGAACGAAGTAAAGTTTTGCACGGCGAACCTTGGAGCGACGTACAAGCTCAACCTCATCAATCATTGGAGAATATAATGGGAAAATGCGCTCTACACCAATACCATCGATAACTTTGCGTACAGTGAAAGTGGCACCAGCTTCACTGCCGTGCTTACGTGAGAGGACAATACCTTCAAAAGCCTGAAGACGGAATTTGCCCTTATCTTCCTCGATTTTCTGCCAGACACGAACATTGTCTCCAGCTCGAACATCAAGCTTCTTGCGGGCTTCTACGTTTGCAGTTGAAATTACCTTGTTTGTCTTGGTTGCCATAGTGGGAATACCTTATCATAGCGCATAAAAAATTACAAATGCTTCCTCCTCTTATAGATCCTTCCTTCTCGATCTTGCCCTATCCAACTCTGTCAAAAATTTCTTGCGAAGACGAACACTCTTTGGAGTAATTTCGAGATATTCGTCACCACGCATGAGTTCTAGACCACGTTCGATGTCGAGCTTATAAGGCGGTGTCAAAAGCAAAGCTTCATCTGTACCAGAAGAACGCATGTTGGTGAGCTGTTTACCTTTACAAGGATTTACATCCATATCTTCACCGCGAGCGACGTCACCGACGACCATACCTTCATAAACTTCAGTGGCAGGATCGACGAACAAACGTCCACGGTTTTGTAGATTCCACAAAGAAAATCCGAGCGTCTTACCACTCATCATAGAAGTCATGGAACCAGTTTCGCGCTTCTCGATCTCACCAGCGAACTCACGGAATTCAATGAAACGACTCGATAGAATTCCTTCACCTTTTGTATCAATAGTGAAAGCGTTGCGATAACCGAGCAAACCTCGAGTAGGAATTTCAAAAATCATACGCGACAAACCTTCTTTGGTTTTCATGTCAGTCATAAGCGCCTTACGTTTGCCGAGTTTCTCTATAACCGCACCAGAATATTCTTCAGGAATGTCGATGGTAAGTTCTTCGAAAGGTTCCATTTTTACGACGGTTTTGCCACCATGACCGTCATCAATTTCTACATCCTTAACAATAACTTCTGGTTGAGACACCTGGAGTTCATAACCTTCACGACGCATATTTTCAAGGAGAATTGCAATATGAAGTTCACCGCGACCATATACTTTGAAATAATCATTGGCAGAAAAATCAACTTTGAGACCGACGTTTATCTCAAGTTCTTTCTCTAGACGCTCACGAATCTGGCGACCAGTGACAAAAGTACCTTCACGACCAGCAAAAGGAGAATTGTTGACGAGGAAATTCAAGGAAATAGTAGGCTCGTCGATCTTGATGGCCGGAAGAGCTGGAGTGGCTTCATTGTCGACGATAGTTTCTCCAATATAAATATCAGGAAGACCGGCGATCATAACAATGTCACCTGCAGAAGCTTCGGCGATCTCAATACGCTTCTTTCCCTCAAAAGTGAAAAGTTTACTCAATTTCCCTTTCATAACAGCGCCAGTCAAAATATCTTTAACGATAACATTTTGACCATTTTTAATAACGCCATCATAAATTCTACAAACAGCGAGACGACCAAGGAAATTGTCATAACCAAGGTTGAAAACTTGCGCAGAAAGAGGATGACTGGCTTGCTCTGGCGTATTGGCTGGTGGAATATGCTTCAAAATAGTATCAAGAAGTGGAGTGATGTCCTTGGAATCTCCACCAAATCTATCTCTGACAGCACCATTTTCCATAGGAGTTTTATCCGGATTCAAAGAAAGTGAAGCGCGACCTTGGCGACCGACAGCGTATACAGTTGGAAAATCGATCTGTTTGTCATGCGCACCGAGCTCGATGAAAAGTTCTAGAATATGATCATGCGTCAATTCTGGATTGGCGGCTGGCTTATCGATCTTATTTATAATAACGATAGGGTTGAGACCGAGTTCCAAAGATTTCTTGAGAACAAAGCGAGTCTGTGGCATTGGACCTTCTTGAGCATCAACAACCAGAAGCACAGTATCAATAGAACGAAGCACACGCTCTACCTCGGAACCAAAGTCCGCATGTCCAGGAGTATCTACTATGTTGATCTTTGTACCTTTGTACATGATCGAGGTGTTCTTGGCATAAATAGTAATACCCCTCTCCTGTTCTAGAGCATTCGAGTCCATCGAACCCTCATCCGCGTGGCCACACTGCGTCATAATGGCGTCAGTAAGCGTGGTCTTGCCGTGGTCCACGTGAGCGATGATAGCGATGTTACGAATTTCCATATTGATAGGTTTGATTTAAAAAAGCGCGACTATCTTGCGATTTCCGCGCGAGGTTTTGATTAAAGCATAAAAAAAGTAAAATAGCAAAAAAATAAGTAGCTTGATATAATTCGTCCTAAAGCAGACAACCTAGATATGGAAGTGCAAGATAAATACGTACGAGATAAAATGAAGTCTATTATCAATTCAAAAATCTTATGAATACCCAAAGAACATCAACATTTTTAATGGCCAACCTCGGAGCTGAGGTATCAAGAATTTTTTCTGCCAAAGATAATCACGACGAAATTCAAATGAGAGACTGCTTGGAAAGAGCACAGAAGATTTTAAAGGAGATTATGACCATACCGGACATGAAAACACGAGTGGTAGAAATGGACACGTTATCTGATGTACTTACAGATACTACACGCTCGAACCAAATATTCAATATCCAAAGAAAAAATCTCACCTCCTATTTCACTCCATTCATGCTCAAGGTTATGGCTTCACGTTAAATATTTAATTACAACTTCACCCCTATCTCCTTCCCTGCTTTCACAAAATCAGCCGGAAAAGGTGCTTCTACTTTCACCCTTTTACCAACACAGTTTTCAAAATCTATAGAATAAGCGTGAAGGGCTGTACGTTTGAAACCAAGAGCTTCTGGACGTTTTGGACCATAGAGAGAGTCACCAACTACTGGATGTTGTATCGCCACAAAGTGCACACGGATCTGATGAGTGCGACCAGTCTTTGGTTCTGCTTCGATAAATGAAAACGATGCGCGACCATTCGGAGCATTTTCAGAAACAGCTACATCACCTATTCCTTCACCGAGTTTTGTCCAATAAGTTTCAGCTGCACGGACGATTCCGCGAGCACCACGTTGTGCCGACCATTTACGAAAATCTGATGAACTTCTCCCGATCGGTCTATCGATAGTTCCAAATTCTTCATCAAGTTCACCCCAAACGAAAGCACGATATTTCTTTTTTATCGTTCGATCTTTGAATTGCTGTTTGAGGTGAGCGTGACCCTTGGCAGTTTTTGCAACCAAAATAACTCCGGAAGTTTCGCGGTCAAGTCTGTGCACAATTCCTGGTCGCAAAATACTTACGCCATCATAACCAGTGATTGGTTCACCAACTTTCTTACTCGCGGTCAATGGAAACTTCTTAGCAACCCAATCTGTGAGAAAAGGGCCAGGATCACGACCATCTGGATGCACCATGAGACCAGCTGGCTTATTGATAGCCACGATGTCTTTATCCTCATAAAGAATAGGGATTTCAGGTATTGAAGCCTTCTTCGTCGTCGTCTTTGGCTTAGCTTTGGTTATTACATGTTTGCTCATATGATGAATATACGCTAATCTGTGAGAAAGTTCCACTTTTGAAAAATTGGAATTTTATTTACAACTTTTACAATGCGTCCTTAGCTCAGTTGGTAGAGCAGCGCTTTTACACAGCGAAGGTCGGGGGTTCGAATCCCTCAGGACGCACAGAAATTTATTTAGAGCTGATATTTATAGAGAGTCAATATTGCATATTCTTTTTCGCGTGAGAGAATTAACTCATGGAACAAAAGGGGAAACATCTAGCAATTTTCGAAGGCAAGCAAATTCGCCGACATTGGGACGACAAGTCGGAGAAGTGGTATTTTTCTGTGGTAGATGTTGTTGGTGCACTTTCTGAAAGTATTGACCCAAGAAATTACTGGAAAGTACTTAAAAACAGACTAAAAGATGAGAATAGTGAGGTGGTTACAAAATGTAACCAACTGAAAATGCAAGCGGCAGATGGTAAGTTTTACCTAACTGATGCCGCTGATACTGAAGCATTGCTTCGTCTTATCCAGTCCATCCCTTCACCAAACGCCGAGCCGTTCAAGTTGTGGCTGGCACGAGTTGGTTATGAAAGACTGGAGGAAACAGCTGATCCTGAGCTTGCTATTAAACGAGCACTGAGAACCTATATTCAAAAAGGACACTCTCCAGAATGGGTGAATCTACGACTAAAGAGCATAGAGATCCGCAAAGATTTAACAGATGAATGGGAAAAATCTGGAGTTAAAGAGGGATTTGAATTTGCTATTCTTACTGATGAAATCACAAGAGCTTGGACTGGGATGACTACGCGAGAATACAAAAAACTTAAGGACTTAAAGAAAGAAAACTTGCGTGACAATATGACAAACCTTGAATTGGTATTAAATATGCTTGCGGAAACAGCCACGACAGAAATTTCACATAAGGTGGAGCCGAAAGGATTAGCCCAGAGTAAAAAAGTTGCCAAAGAAGGTGGCGAAATTGCCGGCAGTGCTCGCAAACAAATTGAAAATAAAACTGGTAAGCCAGTCATTACTGGTGAAAACTTCCGTAACAGAAAAAATAAGCTGTTAAAACACAAACGTTATGTGAGAAGACCTCTGCGAGTTGCAACGAGCAAAGAAAATTTCTAGCAAGAAATTTTCGTGGTCTTAGAGCGTAACGTTTGTGTTACTTTATAAACCCATGCGACTGCAAAGACCACAACTTTGCATACAAGCCGCCGCGTGCATTCAACTCATCATGTGTCCCCTCTTCGATTATTTTGCCATGATCAAGAACGACAATGCGATTCATCTTACGAATAGTAGAAAGTCTGTGAGCAATGACGACGACGGTTTTTCCTTTCATCAAAACATCCAGCGCATCTTGGATCAAAAGTTCTGAATGAGAATCGAGACTAGAAGTAGCTTCATCCAAAACCAAGATAGGTGCATTCTTCAAAATAGCTCTAGCTATAGCCACGCGCTGACGTTCACCACCAGAAAGTTTGATACCGCGTTCACCGACGAAGGTGTCATACCCATGTGGTAAAGCAGAAATAAATTCATGACAGTGCGCTAATTTTGCAGCTTCGACAACCTCCTCGTCAGTTGCGCTCAACTTTCCGTATTTTATATTTTCTTTGAGTGAACGATGGAAAAGAATTGGATCTTGTGGCACGAAACTTATATTTTCACGCAAACTTCCTTGAGTTACATTCTTTATATCTTGACTATCGATCTTTATAGAACCACCTTGTATGTCATAAAGACGAAGCAACAAGCGCACAAGAGTAGACTTACCAGCACCAGACGGACCTATCAGAGCCACTCGTTCGCCTGCGGCGATTTTTAATGAAACATGATCAAGAACACTATTATTCTTCACACTATCTACGCCAACTGCTTCACCAAAAGTAAATTCAACATCCTTCAAATCTATTTCTCCACGAGGAACAGCCAGCGATTTTGCGCCGGCACTATCTTTTACCGAATGAGAAAGTTTCATAATCTCAACCATTTCTTTGGCATCAGCGAAAGATTCATACATATCGCGGAGGATTCGACTCCAACCCCAGAAGCTATCCATCAAACCAAAAATATATATCTGTATCAAAACAAATGTACCAACTGTTATAACCCCAGCACCCCAATATTTCACCGCGATATAGAAGATTACAAACTCAATAGCAATATTCATAAACGCTTGGATACCATCAATCACATTGGATATGCTCCACTTTTTGTACATAGCCTTCGTATGAACCTTATTGACCCCACCGAACAGAGACGATTCGTGTGATTGCCGATTGAAAAGCTGAATAGTTGTATGATTTGAAAGACTGTCAGCAAGCACACCCGTAGCATGCGACTCGACTTCCGCAGCCTTAATATCATAAGGAAGTTTCAAACGCGAAAATGTGAATGATATTGCGAAAAATACTATCATCCAAATAATAATGGCAAATGTAAATACTGGATTTGTATACCAAAGCACAATACAAATACCCACGACACGAGTAAGGATTGGTATAATTTCATAAAAGAAACGATCAGTCACGCGCTCGAACGCTCGCATGTATCGATTTATTCTTTGGACCAACGATCCACTGAATGAGTTACTAAAAAAAGAATACGAGTGACCGATTGTATAGTCATAGGCAATCTGTCGCAATTCAGTCATTATGCCAACTTGTAAATATGTACAAGTAAAAACGAAGGCGCGGAAGGCTATCCATCCGATGATGTGAATGACAAATATAATTACGATTAAATGAATCAGTTGTGGAGCAATTGTGCTAGCAGACAAACCACTCGTCGTATCAGCACTTTTAGTCAAAAGATCAAAGAAATTCTTGTAATAAACTGGCACAATGATCGGACCAGCCAAAGTAGATATGATTGTCCCAGATGTGGCTATAAATAACGTCCATTTATATCTTTTTGTGATACGTAAAAACTCCCGTAATACATCAGGAATATTCACTTTGGGATATTTTTGATATTGGGATGACATATCAAGCAGATTTATGGTGTACAGCGACTCTATGTAACGAAAAAGCCGTTCATATAATATATCATATGAACAGCCTTTTCTACTTTTACTTTATCTGACTAATTATTAGTTTGTTGTAGTTGTACCAGTATCATTAAGCGATCTAATGTCCCCCACCAGGACTTTAATGATAGCGTCAATATCTTTACGTGCAGCAACTATATCCTTTTGTGCAGTTTGAATTTTTGAATGGGCATCTTTGAGTGCGGCTTCGTTGGACTGGAAGATCGTTTGGTTTCCATTGTCTGGTTGGAGACCGGCAACTTCTGTCGTAGCTGCTGTGGCTTGAGTATTGGCATCAGCCAACTTTGCAGATAAATCCGCTAAACTAGATTGAACAGTTGCATTAGCTGAAGCCGTAGTATCCGCTGCCAAACGAGTCTGAATCTTTGTACTAACGGTATTGAGCATTGTTATCAATGTATTCACACGATCTGCTGCAGCTGTGACATTTGTCTGTGGTTCAACTAAGGCGTATATACGCTCTGACTTTGTAATCGACTGAATATCTGTTTTTAATGTAGTCGTAGATGTATCAGTTGAAATTTTTGTTTTTAAATTATTGAGATTTGTAATCTCGGATTGAATCTCTGAAGTCAACGCTGCCTTCTGGCTATCTGATAGATTTTTCATGCTGCCAATACGTGAGAGCATTTTCTGCAAACTTGCAGTACGCTGATCTAACATATGACCACCTCGATCATTCATGTTTGCAATTCTTTGTTGAAGTGTCGATGAACCCATCATGCCACCACGAAAACCACGTGTTGATGAACCCATCATAGGGCGTGTAGATGAAGACATTCTCCATGTTGATGAACCCATTGTGCCGCTGCGGAAACGACCAGCATGTGATGTAGGGGCGTTATTACCAATAGCACTACCTTGCGTCTGAGCAAAAACCGGAACAGCAAATAGACCTAAGGTACAGAGTGTTGCAATAGATACTGTTGTTGCCAAGATTTTATTTATTTTCATATATAATTTGTTTTAGATTAGGTTAATAAAATTATGGTGTGACCTGCGAAGTTGTTGCAGACAAATCACTATTAAGACCACTCATTTGGGCATCGATGGAACTTACATCTGATTGTAATGCCGCATTTGATGTGTCTTTTGGTGATGTGGTGAGACTTGCGTCAGGATTAACTGTAGCGTCAGCACTTGTTACAGAATTTGATGAAGTATCTGAAACCGGAGCTTGAATCACGGATTCAGAAGTTGAACTCGATCCCTTTCCTCCCCAGATGATTACACCGATGATAATTAGTACTACTACAACGACAAGAGCAAATATTGCTTTTATATTTTTTGACATAGATTTATAAAATTAGAAATAATAATATACATTAACAGAACTGCCGATATATACGGCCTGTATTAATTATACGAGACAACTCGGATAATGGTGCACCAAAAAACACAGCCGAAGCCGTGTTTTTCGATCATATTTACCGCAAAAGAATATTTGCCTTGGAATATGTAATTATGCCTGAGGAGCTGATTGAGTAGCTGAGGCTTCACAACTCTTACAATCCTTCTTGTGCAT
>CAIVGA010000011.1 GCA_903905325.1 uncultured bacterium | reverse complement strand
TGGTTATTGGAGTCGCCTCAAGAATCTTTTGGGCGCGCATCGGGGAAAAAACAAAGAAAGAATCAGGAAGATTACTACTGAAATACTACGCAAACAGACTGCTTAAATTACCATTAGACCAAATTTACTGCGCTTAATAGTAAGAATTCTATAATTAAAACTTTTTTAGGGTAATTTTAATTATCTTTTCTCCAATTTTTCCTTGACCAAATGGATTTATCCAAGCAACACGCTTATCAATAAGCCTGCAAGCTAAATTAAATATTTTCTTCGGGTCATCATTGCCGGCGAGCACGCAGCCACCAACATCTATAGCTTCAGGACGCTCTGTATTGTGACGTATAATCACACATTTCTTTTTCAAAATACATGATTCCTCTTGAATGCCGCCACTATCGGTAATAATAAGGAAAGATTCTTTTTGGAGTTTCAACATATCAATATATCCCAAAGGTTCTATGACAATAAACTCATTAGGGATAGCTATCTTAAATTTATCAAGCATCTTTTTTGTCCTAGGATGTATCGGGAAAACCACTTTTTTATGATATTTTTGAGCTAATCTTTTCGTCGCTAAAATAACTGCCATAAGATGACGTCTCGAATCAACTGTAGACGGTCTATGTGATGTCATTAAAATAAAATCTTTCTTGGAAAGACCCAAAGAATCCATAATTATGGATTGCTTATCTGCAATCTTGATACACTCACGTACTGCATCAACTATCGTATTTCCAGTCAAAAATACCTTACCTTTATTTATCCCCTCATTCTTCAGGTTGAACACCTGCTTACTGGTTGGGCAGAATAAATAATCAGCAAGGTTGTCGGTAATAATCCTATTTATCTCCTCGGGCATTGTTCTATCATAACTTCTTAAGCCCGCTTCAATATGACCTATTTTTATATCAAGACTAGATGCAGCTAGGGCTCCAGCTAATACAGTATTGGTATCCCCCTGAACAAAGACCACCACAGGCTTCTCTTTTAACAAAACTTTTTCCAAACCAACCATCATCCTACTAATCATCTCTATACGTGAACATGAACCAACTTCCAAATTATACTTCGCTTTTGGCAAATTGAGTTCCTTAAAAAATATTTCATCCATATTTTTAGAATAATGCTGATTGGTATGGATAATAAAATACTTTACCTTATTCAGCTTACAAAATCTTATAACTGATGACAGTTTTATAATTTCTGGTCTTGTCCCTAATATAATTCCGATTTTGTTTGACATATAAATATATATTAAATGCTCATCTTTAATTTAATTAAACCTTTTTCATTTATAGCACATATCTTTTTAAACACTTCCCTATTCTGTACTATTTTTTGCCTCCAAACATCTTTAGGTGGCAGTTTCTGATTATACCTAACAAATGAATAACCCATATCCATAAAATCACCGATATTTGAAGTATCAACTATTGGAACTATATCATTCTGAAAATATTCTATAAGCTTAGTTGGACAAGCAACATTGTTAACTAAAACATCCTCTCGAAAAACAAGTCCAAAAGAATATTTTGCGTACCACTCTTCGATCTTACCCGAATCAACCGAACATGCAATACACGGAAAATCTGCACCATAAATAGTAGTATATTTATATGTCAGCTCAGCAGGTTGTGGTACTAGAAAAATAAATTCATTATTTATGCAATTGTCATGCAAATATCTCAGCATCATATTGGTTTGCTGCCATGTCTGTAATCCTCCACAATATATTATAGAGTTTAATTTTTTTTGTTGAATATTTATAGATAAGCTTTTTGTCGGTGGAATTATTGGCAAAATGATAAAATTTATTCTCTCTGTTAGACTATATTTTTTACTTATATGATCAATCATGCGTTTTGTAACACCAATTATTGTATTTGCTCTTCGTGCAGCAAAGCTCTCTACTCTATTTGATATCTGATAAGCAAACATTCTTCCCTGCATCTTAAATTCTTCTGGTACAACCCCATGCATGTCAAATATCCTATTTTTTGCCATAAAATAATATATGATATGTAATATATTCCCTAAACTAAAGACGCTATGAATATAAACTGCGTCTAATTTATAAATGACTCGAACTATTCTTAATATACCAATTGGATTATATTTTTGCGTACAGATTATAAATACACCATCTTTAATCTTTACAATAGAAGGAATAATCTTTTTGTAGCTATAATCTATGTAATAACGATTGAATTCGTTTAATTCTTTATCTATAGACAATATACGTTGAAAATAACCATCCCTAAGACACATAGAATCAGGATACTTAGCTAAAATTAAAATTGATTTTAACATTTTATCTACTGAGTATCCTCGGCTATCTTATAAAATTCATCACCGCTGAACTCAATAGGTTTCCAACCCTTTCTCAAAATTAGAACAAATTCTCCAAATTGAGTTGAATATACATAGTCAAGTAAGCTAAAATCTATCAAGTGTGCATATAATATAGGTTTCAATATCTTATCTAAGAATAACTCACTCTGAAATACATGGGAATGCAATCCCGGATGATCTTCCTTCATTGATTTGGTAATGAAATCCTTAGTTAACCTATCTTCTATTCTGTTTTTTTGATTGATATAGGACATATCGTAATAAAGTGCTACATCAAGTGCATCACACGGTTGTATATGATTAATACCGGAAAAATAATCAGTAATCAGGTGGCTCAGCGTTGTGTCACTCCTATATCTATCAAAATTATATTTTTTATCTGGAGCAACTATAAAAGCAACTCCACCATCGTTGAGCATATTACTCAGCGTCTGTAACCATTTTATAGGATTACTAACATGCTCAATCACATGATTTGCAATAATATAATCAAATTTATCCTTAACATAATTATCATAATGGTCATCTTTAACAACATAATCAACATTGACAACATCTTCCACACCTTCACCGGTACTAGATGCACTATTTTTCAAATCTGCCGTTGAATAATAATCTAAAAATTTAATATCCCCTTCACTTGTAGCTATAGTAGGTCTTCTATAGGCCCCTATCTCTAAACCTTTCTGAGTTGAAACATCTATATGTCTCAAAAGATAATTTCTTCTATAATGTTCGAGAGAAATAAATTCTTTCACATTTTTCGAAACAATTTCTGTAGAGAGGCGAGTCATCAATTCGTTTGCCCCATCAACAAAAAGCTTATTCATAAAACTGATCACTTGATAATTTTTTTCAGCCATAATTTTTCTCATCGATACAACCGGTGTTATGCCATTTATGAAATCACTTTCACTTATATAAGCATAATCAAATTCTTTAAAATCACCAATCGATTCAGATCTCGTAATCGGTATGATACCGTAACTCATATATTCAAAAATCTTAGTCGGGCATGCAACTCGATTGACAGCCGTATCATCTCTTAACATTAGACCGAAATCAGCTTTAGAATATTCTTTCGACAAATCTTTCTTTGAGCAAAAGCCAAAAGTTATGTTACTTGATATTCCCATTTTTTTTGCTTTCAAACTAAAAATTTTCCAGTCGTGAGATAATATTCTAACATTTGCAAAAGATTTAACTTTGTCAGCTAGCAAAAGCATCGCGTCCACGTTTTGCCAGCTCTGACTGCCACCACTATATATCACATTCACTTTAGTTTTAGCTAAACTCTTGACCGATAAATTTTTCTGAACCGGAATTGTAGATTCGACAATTGGTATGATGATAACTTTAGGAAAAATTTCGGAGTATTTCTCTTTATAATGTCTCTCCATTGCCCTGGTTACCATAACACAGGCACTAGCTTCTCTTAAGACTCGTCGTTCAATGGCCTCATATTTTTTAACAAGATGAGTATTCCCAAGCATAGCCTCTTCTTCTGGTGTAATACCATGGAAATCTACAATAATTTTACCCGTTGATATCCATGGCATTATATATTCAGCCAAATGCAGTGTGTGAACATATACATGACCAACTCGTCCAAATACGATATCTAAGAAATTGTTATGTTTGATATTGTCAGGTGAGACACATACCTCCCAAACGCCTTCCTTGTGTTCCATAATTTTTAGCTCATTTCCATGACCAGAAGAATAATGGATATAAAGTCTCTTTTTTTGGTTTATTATCTTATCTATAGAGTAAATTCTGCTCATCCAGCCCTCTCTAACACGATAAGATGAAGGATACGGTGCAACAACAGCTAGTTCAACGACATCTAACATCTTTTGAACCTCTAACGGGGTTAAAACCTGTGCCGCATCTGGTGATAGCTCTAATCCACAAAAAATATCCTTATATTCCTCGCACATATGCGAAGAATTAAAGACTGTCTCTACCTTTTCTTTTCCCAACACAGCCTTGGCTTCCCATTTTTTATAATTTAAATAAATATTATCCATCGCCCCATACAAATCATCCAGATTATTTAAGTTACTATCATCAATATATTTACTATTAACTACACTCGAATCTAACGCCTGCATATCATTGTATGGATTTTTAATCACTAATCCGATATCGCTTTTATTTATTGCATCATAACTTCCCCCGACATCAGAAAGTATAAGTGGCAATCTACAATACATGGCCTCTATCATTGCCACACTCAATCCCTCCGTCAAAGACGGTAACATAAAACAATCAGACATATACATAAGACCAAATATTTTCTCTTTCGGAACAAAATCAATTATTTTTATTTTGTCGGAAAGATTATATTTCTTTATTTCTTTTGAAATAATTTTGAAATAGTGGTTGTCAGCAACATTACCAACAAAAAGCATTGCCGCATTAGGGTGTTTTTTTACAAATTTGTTAAATGCCACGACCATCAACGAGTGAAACTTGTTAGGTCCAAACGAGGAAACATTGATAAAAACAAAATCCTTATCGGACAAATTATACTCTTTCCTATTAACTTTCTCTGGTAAAACCAGAGATTCTAAATCAATACCATTTAATACAACTTTGATCATATATGGGTCAATGGAAAACTTCTTGGAGAAATAGTCTTTAACTTGACTTGAAACGGCTACAAATTTATCGACCAGCGCATATTTTTCAGTCCTATACTTAACATCGCCTTGATTCATCCAAATATAGTTGTTGTGAATCGTGTAAACAACCTTGACACCCATATTCTTATAGATCTCTATACCAAATAGACTATAATGTAAATGACATATCTTGATATTAAAGGTTTGAACCAAACCCTTTAGATATTCAGCGTTATTTCCTAAGGCTATAACTGGGATATTTTGTTTCTCCGCAAGCTCTGACATATAACCAACATCATTTCCAGCTACAAATATAAGTGTGTTAAAATATTCTCTTATTTTATTACCCTTAGACAACATTAGTACTATCTCCTCCAATCCTCCCTTATCAAAAGCCTCTACCTGAAAAACTATCACGGGCTTACGCTTATTGATACTACCAGCCCATTTTTTATACAAAACATCAATATTGGCGTATTTTTGAGCATCAACTAAGATCTTGCCACCAGAAAATATGTATCTGTAAATTCTTACTGTAGTTTTTTTGAAACCATCTCTTTTTGTAACCAAAATTATTTTTTTTATCAGGCTTATAAACCTAATGACAACATTCATAGTCTTTAAAAGACTTTTGGTAATAACAACCGCAACTTTCCTTCGTAAACTTCCCCTTTTAAATATTTTTTCTATTATTCTCCTAATAATAGAAATTAATTTCCAGCCTTTCGAACCATAAATATCAGTCAATTCTTTATTCCTAGAATCCAATACAGCGATAGTGGAGCTCAACTTAATATTTACTGAACTAAGTTCCTGATTTTTCTGCCACAAATCTTGTTCTCTATGTTCGAGACCTTGTTTTAAATTCTTAAGATCTATATTTTTCTGTTCAAGGTCTTGATTCTTATTTTTTATCTCAGCTTCCTTTTGATCAATCACTTCTCTAGATAATTTTACGCGAGCCTCAAGTCCATATTTTTCTTCATAAAGCTTATGCGTCTCTACTTCCCCAATATCTATCTTAGTATGCATAATCTTTCTAATCTTAAGAAAGTACTTAGATAGCTCCTGAGAGTAGTGTTTATTAAAATATTCACTGATTATTATCGCATCCTTATCTGGTAATTTGTAGTGCCATGGTAAGGCGAGGGCCCAAAATACGTTTTTTACATATTTCTTTAAGTCCGGAGTTATTTTGAGCGCGACAATATTCGGTACAGCATAATCTTTCAGAAATTCTGATGGGAAAAACTTCTCACACGAGAGAACGTTCATTAAGATATTTGTCGCATAAGCCTCGTTAGCAAAATGTAAACCATTGTTTATAAGATCCTTATCAACACAAATAGATCCATTTTTGATTGGTAAATTTTGTAGGTTTGTATCATGTAATACACAGATAGCACCATCCTTTAAATATGGAAGCACCATCAAAAAATCAAGTAGCTCACCAGGCAAAACATGCATCGTATCAATTACACAGAAATCTATATCTTTACCAATATCATCCATGAAACAGGCAGCAAGACCTCCAGTAAAAATATGAAAACGATCTTGTAATTTCGGATACACTTCACCAATTAACCACCCAGATTTTTTCTCTTTATCCTTATAGTATGACTCGTTATAGTCAATTCCATACATCTGCACCGAAATATCTGCTTTTAACTCTTCAAAAATTAGAGCGGAGCAACTGCCAGCAGCAAGCCCAATTTCCAATATTTTTTTAGGTTTATTTTTCTTAACGAGATCAACGACAAAATTAACCTCCGATATTTGCATTTCGGAATACTTAAGCAGTAGATTTTTACGTCTCTCGGTTTCTGTCATATGGTATATCTGACTTAATCTTTGATGTACACAGCCAGAAGATTTCGTCCTGCACACACCTTTCTTATTATCTTATTTCTTGTATCCTTCATGCTGTCAGGAATGTGCTGACTAAACCAATATACTACAGGATTGTTATTCTTCCAATGATTAGTGCTAATCTTCCAAAAATAGTCTGTATCAAATAATGGCTCCGTAGCAACATATTTCAACAACATTGGAAAGTGATGTTTAAGAGATTTCAAAGATTTTTTGTCCCAAAGTCCCATATGATGAGGTGGAAGATTCAAAGCGTGCAGTTTGTCATATTTAAAGATATATGGATTATTATTAGGAACTCCTATTATTAATAACCCTCCCTTTTTTAGACACGCTAATGACCCTTCGATAAAACTTTTCACGTCATAAACATGCTCAAGGACTTGGAATGCACAAACTATATCGTATTTGTCTTTATTTTTCTCCGCATGTTTTTCTATAGTCTCACTTAAAATATGTGAGCCTTTGCTTCTGGCGTTGTTAGCCGCTTCAAGACATAATTCCAAGCCAACCCCGTGTATCTTCTTATCTTCTCTAAGCCTTTCTAAAAAATTACCGCTCCCGCAACCATTCTCCAAGACATGACAAGTTTGCCCAACTTCGTTTGACGCTATACCATGCTCCCACCTCCAATTAGCATAATAACCATTCTTTTTTTGTAAATACGTATAGAAATCATCATCACCGGCAATATTACTTGGGTGATAAAATCTATAACCAGTATCCAAACATTTGTAAATACTCACCGTTTTATCGTTTACAAAAAAACGTTTTATGTTATCCCAGCCCGCAGCTATATATGAAGAAATAATGTCGTTACTGTTTAAAGTCTCCACCTTCATCGTGTTATCTGAGTTAGTAATAGGGCTTTTTATTTTCATGTTTTTGATAATAGCAATACAATCATATTATTAACTAAGAAATCTTTATACCTATCCTTCCTGTGTAGTCTATTCTATTTAAAAGAATAGGGTTCTTATAAAAATACTCATCGACAGCTTTTTTCGCACCAGCCCAATGTCCATAATCATCTATAACTAGTATGCCATTATTCACAAGAGCAGGAAAAAGGCAGTTCAATTCATGCTTCGTCGACTCATACCAATCGGTATCTAGTCGTAATAAAGCTATTTGGGAAGGCATTACTCCTGGCAGAGTATCTTCAACTTTGCCTTTTACAAAAATAATTTTCTTTTTGGGATATCCAGTAGAATACATATTATCCTCAACCTCAGACAGTGACGAAAAACACCATTTACTATTATTCTTTTGTTCATTATTCCACCTGTCAATTGCTCGGTCATTTTTGTCAACAATACTGTAATCGGCATCTGATGGCTTAGCCATGCCATCAAAAGTGTCATAGAGATAAATAGTCTTGTCTGTTTTTTCGTATTTAATAAGTGTATACGCAATCAGCATTGCACTTCCACCCTTCCAGACACCGCACTCGATAAAATCACCGCCCAGTTGTTTATTGATGGCGTGTTTACATCCATTAAAAAGAGCGTACATCCTTTCTATTGACGTCATTGTGAATGGTTGACACTTTTTATAGATCTCCATAAACTCATGGTCGACATTTATATCATCTATTTGGACATTTGTACTCATAAAATAAATATTTTTCTAGATATTAGTTCCAATCATAATCTAATTCTATAGTACCATGGCTTTTGCTTTTGGAAAAAAACTTAAACAACGAAGTCTTTCCTATGAAATCATAGTTCATCAATTCATTCTCACCATAAAGTCCAACCTTTGCATAATATGAATCATTTTTTAATGAAATATTGGTAAAATCTACCTGAAAATAGCCTCTCTTTATACAATCATTTATATTAATATTATCTATGAAGGTATTTATCCCAAAAATATAATGATTATCTTCACTATAAATTGCAAGTCCAAAATTTAGTTTGTAGGTATTCTTTATCTGTTTAAAATAAACCCTAATTGACATGGCTTTTCCTGTTTCAAATACATTCTTAACGTTGCCATCTTTATCCAAAAACTCAACCCTATTAATTTCAGCGACTTTGTTTTTTCGTTCCTCGTCCTGCTTCTTCTTTTCCTCATCTAACCTCTTCTGTTCTGCCACCTGTTTCCGCTTCTCATCTTCAAGTCTCTTTTTTTCATCATCCAAGGCCTTACCTTTCAACTTCTCCGCCTCCTTCTGAGCCTGAACCATATTTTTCTCAGCCTGAATTCGATCCTTTTCCGCTTTTTCTCTAGCCTGATCCTGTTCCATTATTATTCTCTTCTCCTCGTCAGACATATTTTGATACATATACTCATTTCCTACATCTTCCGCACTTCCTATCATTGCCACTTCACCAGCACGGAGGAGCATAGCTCGATCACAATATCTCTGCACCGTGCCAATATCATGAGTGACAAAAATAACTGTTTTGCCCATTTCTTTGTAGCGAGCAAATTCGCGAAGACATTTAGCCTGAAAGTTCGAATCACCAACAGCCAATACCTCGTCCATGAGCAAAATTTCCCTATTTGCATGGATTGAAACAGAAAAAGCCAGTCTTACCATCATGCCTGAAGAATAATTCTTGATCTTCTGATCTATAAAGCGCTCTAGTTCAGAAAAAGCCACGATAGAATCAAACTTTTCATCAATATCTTTCTGGCAAAGGCCCAGAACAGTAGCGTTTAAATAAATATTATCACGACCAGATAGCTCTGGATTGAAACCGATACCAAGCTCCAAAAAAGGAGAGATCATCCCATCGATATTCATGGCACCACCATTCGCTGTATACACGCCAGCTAAAATCTTAAGTAGAGTAGATTTACCACTACCATTACGACCAAGTATACCAAAAAACTCACCTTTCTTTACTTCAAAAGATACATTTTTCAGAGCATAAAATGACTCATAGGTCTTTCTACGGAAAAGATTAATAAAAGCAATCTTGATAGAGTTTATCCTCTCATGAGGTATAGTAAATTGCTTTGAAATGTTTTTGACGCTGATGGCAATCTGTGACTCAGCAACAGTGTTTGATTTTTGAGGAGGATTTTTCATTATTTTTTATCTAATATCTCCTCCCCAAATGTAATTGGTAAAATTCGGTGTGAGATTTTTACCAATAACCACCGACCTTCCAATCCCTGCAACTTTGGCAAGTTTTGTTAGATTTTCCACATCAAACTGCGTAGGTGTTTCTTTTACCTCCAAGGCCACAACCGGCTTCCCCTCAATTTTAAGCACAAAATCTATCTCTCTCCCAGTCTTAAGAGCATAATATCTAACTTCACCAAAATGTTTGAGC
>CAIVGA010000010.1 GCA_903905325.1 uncultured bacterium | reverse complement strand
ATCCGCCTGCCAAACTCAAATAAGAACACATAAGAGACAAACAGCACGCAAGGCTTTGCCAAAGCCAGCGTGTGATTGTACCCGCGCACTATTTCCCAGAGACCCATCCATTCTAGAACGCCATGGATAAATGCGAAGGTGGCTAACAGCCAGATAAAGTGGGCTAATTCTAAACGGCTTTCTTCCTTGGCACGGGTAACCACCACAATGCCCAATAGAATAAAAGACAAGCCGTAGATAAAAAAAACGACATCAAGGTATAACGTGATCGTCGTGGAAGCCATAAAAAAGCCGATTTCTCACTTGAAGATGTTTGAACAATGGTTATATTACTCCTTTTCAGATCGACTTAGCGGAGAATACCTTGCTGGTAATAAATTTGTCCAGTCTATTTCGAAGATCATTATTAATTAATCCCTTAGAGAAATACTCATGATCCTTAAGTAACAGAACTAAACGGCAAATCAGTTCTTTAGTTGGTTCATCTAAAATATATTGCTGAAGATTACGCATAGCTTCTTCGATTATATCCTCTTTTCTTGTCGTCAATCCGAGAAGCCATGTTTGTAGATTAACAGACTCAATTTGAACGGAAGCGGCAGATGCTGGTGGAATTATTGGAGTATTATCGTTAATTTCATTTTGATCAACAGATAATCCTCGCTCTTGATGCCATAGAAATCTAAAATAACTTTGCAGAATTCTTAAAATATGAATATTTATGAGATAGTAACTATCTTGATGCTTCAATCCTTGATGTATTTTCTTTTCCAGTTCTTTTAACCTTTTCCTAGACCTTCTCCCAATTGTAAACTCATACAGAGGTATCACAATACCAACAAAAGTAGCAACCACAGACAAGGCAGCCAAAGCTAGCGCAATATAAGCAAGAAATTCGGCACTGCGTTCGGATTTTTCCTTTTCCTCTTCACATTGCTTTCCAGTTTCCCTTGGAAAAGTAGGTAAACTATTTGTAACTTGTGCAGAGCTATTTGATGCCTCTGTGTGTGTTGTCGAGACATTTTTATTGTCAGTTGATACAGGCGCATGTACTTTAATTTCATCACTTTTTTGATTTGCCAATACCAAATTCGTATTTAGTGTTGAATAAAGAAGACAAGCACCAATAGCAGCTATTATAAGACTTGCTCTATATTTATTTCGAAAATGACGATTTTTGACCATAAACTGTAATCTTTAAGTGAATTTAATTATATCTATCCACGCCAATATCTCATCACAACAAGTAGGAGAAGTTTTCTCAATGACTCTGAAATCTTTCGGTAGATCAGGATACTCTTTATCCAACTGTCCGGCAACTGAAAGCAGTAAGATGGGCTTATCCTTAAATAAGTCTCCAATTGGGGAATTGCCGATTTTATTCCTTAAATAATAGTCTGCAACTAAAATACCGGTTAGAAGTCCACCTTTTGTTATTATTCTTTTGAAGTATCTCTTGGAATCTGTTCCCTCTGCAAGATCTGCAAGAGTTTCAAGTGAGGGTACAGGAATACGAACATCAAGAATAAATGCGATCACGTCGCTTGAATTCTTTCTGTTAGCTTCGACTGCGGCACTAAAATGGCGAAGACATTTCTCACCACCACTTTCGCCGCTTAGCGCATCAAAAGCACCATCCCAAATTACTATATTAAACTCGTTATCAACAAATAGCTTTCGGTATTCAGTTACTAGTGCTGGATTATCCTCTAACCAAATTATAGTTTTATTCATAGACCCACCATGAAAGTTAAATATACTATTAAACCTTGACTGACATATTTAATTAATGATCGTATTTCAACCCTATCATTAATAACTTTTATCATCAAGGAGCGATACCATGTACCTAGGGAAAGTAAAGACAAAGTGATAGTGAAATGATGACTCCTTTCTATCAAAGTTCCAACTGTACTTGATCCCATGTAATTTACAAATCAGCGATACAATATAAAGCCCCAAACCTTCCCCAGGAAGCTTTAACGCAAAAGAAGCTCGCATACCTGCTTCGAAAAAAGGGATATTTAATTCGTCATCGTTAAGCTTTGGTCCTAAATTTGATACCATCAAAACATATCCTTTCTCTCTGGATAAGTATTTAAACTCAATGTCTATAGCTGAATGCGGGTCAGAATATTTAACCGCGTTATCAAATATATTTTTTAGAAAGTTACGAAACATAGATGGTTGCATTTTAAGAACTCTACCTCTCAGCGAATTATTATTCCTCCCAATATTACCAAAGTCAATGTAGAGCCCCTTTTCTTCTTTAGCTTTTTTAATTTGATGAAATACATCTTGGATCGTCTCATAAATTGGAACCTCCATTTCAGGCTCACCAAAATTGGGCGCATCGTTGCCATATAGACGACGCACATCGAAGCTCTTCCCAATCTCCCATAGATTTACCTTATTCCTCAGCAGTGAAGCTGTACGGTGCATGTTTTCAAGGTGGGCCGCTACAGTATGGATATCGCTTATTGTCTTAGAAAGTTCATCATCCCTAGAAAATATAATGCGGCCTGAACGGTTGTCTTTTGTTTCGATTTCACCCCCTTTGGTAAGTCGTTCTCGAATAATAGGGTCTTGCAATAACCCACCCAGCACCGTTTCGATACGACGTAGACGCCTAGAGTGTTCCAACGTCTCCTCTTTCACACCGATCAATGACCAAGCGTCCTGCTTGATCTCATGACGCAATAACCCAAGATGGGTGTCTTCCTTGATTTCAATGGCTTGGAGAGTATTCAGTACCATCATCAGATGCTCATTCACTAGATCTACCACATTCTGCCAAACAGGTGGAAATCCGATGAATACAGGGTGCTTATCTTGAGAGGAAGCAGCGTTAGAAAAAGAGTAGTATCCATTGAGTAAGGTGACAAAGCCATACATTTCTTTTTCACTTTGACCTGGCGAACACAGCAGAAATGTCATGATTTCATCGAACCCCTTGACTTCATACTTTCGGCGATGGGGTCTAGCATCAATATAATCTCGCCCTAGTATTAAGTACCCCAAATCAGTTTCTACCATTTGTGATTCATTAAGTTGATAATCTATCTTCCCAACTAAATAAGACTGCCCTTTTTCTTTGAATAATTTGAATAACTTAACCACAGTACTTGGAGCAGTAATATCAGTTTTCTCTATATCTAGCGATATACTCCCATCCTTAGCTTCTGGCCATAACTCCTGATCAGTTAGACCTTTTAAAAGGAAGCGGTTTCTATTATATGGGTCTCGCAACCAGACAAAAGCATTTCGGCACAAGAACATCCTCGTCATAGCTTCTGCTAGTCTAGTATAATCTGCACTACTGGCTTCTGTATCGCTAGCTCTGATATGCAAAGCATTGCCGGTTATTTGTGTAATTTGGACTAGCAATTCTTGAATATATAAATATTCTGCGAGACGTGCTGCGATAGCTGCAAGATAATGCTGATGTGTCCATTGAAATTGATTTTTCACTAGTCCTGTTACTTCGAGTACCCCAAAAATCCGACCTTGAAAGGAAATCGGTGCGGCAATACCGGATTTTGGATGGAATTTTTCTGGTATTTTATCCCCAATAAAAAGGTTGCTGCCAGTTGGTTTTTCAACATATTCAACACGATTATATCGTATGCAACGATAAACAAGGGATTCTGCCTTTTTATCTTGAGGAATATGCTCAAGGATTTCAGCGATATCTGCCCTATATTTGTGCAGTTCTGTCCGACTATATGCTGCGCCATCAATATGTACAGTATCATCAGAATGATTGAGGCGATATAAATGGCAATGATCAGCACGAAGCCCTTCCAATACATGGTTGCAAATATAGTCATGTAATCTACGATGGTTGGTTCCTGATTTTTTGCTAAATTCACCCGTATGGTCGTGTAGCCAATCCAGAAGCATGTTGAGTCGTTCTATGTGATTGACATGCCGCTGTTCATGAATCCTCTCATCCCAGCGTTCCAATCGTAGATTTAGCCGGTCAATAGCAAGTTCCGAGCTATGAATAAAAATAGCACTATCCGGCTTTTCCAATTCCAAGCCGCATAGAAAAGAAGGTAACACCCCGGTGCTGTTTATAATTGAAGGAGATTGCTGAATCCATTGGGCAGATTCACATTCCAATGTTTTTGAATCCAGCAAGGTGGCCTTGATTTGGAAGTCACGATCACAAGGTGGCGGCAAGACAAAACGAAAGGAGAGCGACACTGGTAACGAACTTGTGGGGCCGATTTCTTCGACAAGCTTGCCGGGCCACCGCTCAATGGCAACAAAAGCCCTTGTTAATGCGAAATATTCTGAGTATCTATAAGCTGGCGATTCGGCGGATGAGAGTTTAAGCACACTTTTAAATTGGAATTCAATAGCTTCAATACGCTCCATGACAGCACTGGGTGAAAATGGACGGCGAGCTAATAGAGCGCGCTCAATAGTTTCATCGCGTGGTTTTCGAGTTAGGCTTTTCTTCGCAAATGCTTCGAAAAACCCTGAGACACATCTTATAAACTTTACTCCTTGTTCCTTGTGAAATATTCTAGCTGTTCGGGCAGTTGCTGGTTTATAAAGGGGGCCTATTACTAAGATATATCGATGTTTTTCTTTTTGCGAGTTGCAATCAAGACGTATAGGCCGAAAATGGAATTCCCATAGATTGTCCATATAAAATGCTGGGAACACTTCTTTACTTATGGCTTTGTTTCCGATTTCTTCCCTGTGCAAATAAAACCAGAGAAGTATAAACCAACGCCATTCATCAGATAGTCTTAAAAGGCTTTGCAAGGGCCAAGGGTTGCTAGGTAAGTTTAACCATATTTTCCTATCAATACGCCGCAGTGTTTCCGTATCTTTAATATCAAGCGATATATCAAAATTATTTTCATTGTCAGGTTTTGAAGATATATTTTGAGCATTTTCAAAAACTTTCTTCAATCGTTCACCTAAGTCTTTTAACTGGCCTTCGCAAGTGCAGCTATCAATGGCATTTTCACAAGCATAACTAGAAGCGCCTAACCTCCATAAATCAACAGCAGATAATTCACATAGCTTTTCCATATCCAAAATACGTAAAGATATATTTTCCGCATAAGCAATAGTATCCACAAAAGTTTGCAATTCATGGCGTTTTGTGCTTAATTTGCCAGCATCACTACGGAACCACGACCAAGGCATAAATCCTCCACTAATTCAAAGTATATTTGCGTATTATAAATAATTCATGCTTATCGGCATATGCCTGCGTAATCTGAGTTCATGCCTAAGATAGGTCAAATAGTTCACCCAACAAGATGTAAACCCCAGGCTATCTTAACTTTTTCACAACAAAAACTCACTCCCCTGGTGCTTCTTTCTGGCCTACCGTCAATCGGGCAGTAGCCCCGGCCTTGCT
>CAIVGA010000009.1 GCA_903905325.1 uncultured bacterium | reverse complement strand
CCCATGATGAAAAGAAATTTCTACCACCTCCCATAATGACACCCAAGATGACAAGTAGTGAGTAATGGGAAATTCTTTCCAAACGAATATTTTTTAGCAAAATTTTTGCTTTTTCCCTATAACTTAACCAACATATAACAGCTAGCCCAATCAAGACAAAAAGTAAATTTATCTGCGTCATCAAAGCGCTGAAAACCATATTCATAATTGTGTCCAAACCACCACGGGTTAACAAAATAAAATTATTGATGATATTTGAATTGAGCAGACTTTGTTGAATGAACAAAATTGGTGAAGTATTTTGAAAAAGACCTGCGAGCGAAGCTCCACTGGCGATAATAAAAACTGCTATGTAAACACATACTCCGGCACAAATAGCTCGTACAAACTTTTTTGTCTGAGGAAATTCGATAGATCTCACGTAAGTAAAAACAGCTATTCCCAAAGCTGCAAGTAAGAGTCCGGCACGAATACCAGGCGTCGCTCCACCTATGCCATTATCCCAAAACATTGAAACTAGCGCTGACCATGAACCACCGAAAGTAAATGCTGGATATAACATGGCAGAATTTGTATGCAAAATAATATCAATTATCGGAGCGATCCAAATTACTGGAAAAAGAATTAGAGTAAAAGATGCAGCCTCTCGTAGCGTCATCTTCATGAAATATATGACTATAATCATGAGGAAAATAATTACAGCCAAAAAATACACGACCATAATCACTGTAGAAGAAAAATCGATAAAATACAAACCGTTCATGAGCCTATTCGAATACTGCTCAAGAAAAATTCTTACCATTACTATACCAAAGACACTCAAAATCCAAGTATCAAAAGTTATGACATGAGAACTTATCTTATTGATGAAATTCCTTAGGTAATTAGCCATATTATGCTCATTAGTATATATGTATTTATTATAATTGCCACCTATTGACTTTTGGTCTATAAAATGGTAGGATTTGTAGGTAAAAGTCCCCTTCATCCGAGTGGGTGGTGGTTTGACAATTTAATGAAAGAAACAGTTGCCAGCCTAACGGTTTGGCGACTACAAACTTGGGGAAGTCCCCATAAATCAACACGACTCCCCTTTTTAACAAAGGAGGGAGTCAAAAGGAGAACAAAAGTATGAATAAGTATAGTCAGCGGTTACTAGCCATCATGATCACATTGATCGTGTTCGGCGGACTGTGTCTGTGGGATGGACACTTCTGGGGGCTGATTCCGTTCGTTATGGGAGGACTCATGATGCAAGGTTTCCGAGAACCGGAAGCGTCACCATCAAGAGTTTGGATCATAACGTTCATGGGACAGAAAACGGAATGTTTGTCACGAAAAACAACATTACTGCTCGATTGGCTTCCATTGGAGATCGTCGGTAAGGTTGAAATTCCATTAGTGAAAGTTGATCACAACTTCCCACTGAAAAAACCCATATACTGCCCAAAAGATGGGGGCAATGTATACGGAACAGTATCGTTGAGTTTCATGCCTGATTGTCATGATGACGTGGATCCGACGACTGGTAGCATTACGAGAAGTGGTGCTGAAAAGTTATCGGACTTCGACAACGCCGGAGGGGTTCCAGGAGTTGAAGCTCAATTGGACAATATGATGACGGTTTTGATCGGACATATTGCAAACGGTAACGCAAATGATCAAAAAGATACGTTGTGGATGGAGACTCATGAAAACGAGATCTCTGAAATGCTAAAGAAGCATTTGGACGGTGAATGCGCTGTTGCTGGAACACCTTCCGGATTAGCAGACGCAACTGGACTAGGTGTTAAATTCACCAAGCTCAACGTCGTGTTGAAAACCCACGATAAAGTCATTGAAGCACGCGACGATTTGTTAATTGAAAATGCTCAGCGTCGAGCAGAAATAGTCGACACAGAGACGACTAATCAACAAATCGAAAAGCGACTGGCTATGTACTTAGCAAGTGAGCCAACTGCAGCTAACCGTCCGACGGTTGCCAAAATGCGTAAGGAAATATTCGACGAACGGCAGTTGAAGGCTGGAAAATTCCAAACAATTGTTAACGAAGGTGGCGTCAATGTCGCCGACGTGACAGCAACAACAAAAGGAGTAGTGAAATGAGTACACCAAGACCGAAATTCCAAAAAACATGGATGTGGATCTTCCTAGCGGTAGGAATCGCAATCCTTGGCTGGCAAGGGATACGAAGACGAGAGGAAGTTGGAGGAAGAAAAACTCCAGCTGTTGCTAACAACAACCATCCGGCTGAAGTGATTACGAAGCCGGTTGTCTACGCCCCACCCTTCCAGCTCGTCAGTGACGCTGAGAAGGTGCCACAGCCGATAACGATCCACGTCACGCACGAATGGTCGCCAGTGGTCTACTCCAAGAGTTGGGGTTACTTCCACTGGGAGTCCGAGATCGGAGTCGATCATTGGATGTCAATCAACTACGGGCCGAAGATGTTCGTACCAGCTGGACAGAAGTTTACCAGCTCAGTGCCAACCTCAAACATCAGGTGGTGTTTGGCGGATACGGCACGAATTGAGTCGGTGCCCTTCACCTACTGGAATGAAATGGGACATTGAAGGTCAAGTACAGGAGAATCACAACAAGCAATACGGAAAGAGAGGTGTGGTCATTCGTGACCCCACCTCTCCCCTACCGAATTTGCTTGTTTTTTAATTACCGATTTTATTTACCAAAAACCACGTTTTACTGAAAACCTTTTACAGTGTTGGCAATAACCGCAATTATTGCCCAGGCCGATAACATAATGACGAAACCAATTATTCCATACAACATGTGTATCCTAGCAGTCTTACGTGCTTCTGCATCTTCGGCATCTCTTATCATCTTGATAATACCCCACACAAAAACTACAACCGCTATTCCTAAGAGAAGTTTGATTATTGGATAGACAATGACATTGAGAATCGGATCAATCACATTGCCTAATTGTGTGGCACTTACTGCCGCATGAGCAATCGGTATCAACACGTTTTTGTTATTGGATTACTGGAATCTGATTCACTGGAAGACCACCTGTACTTGTTTGATTACCAAGGTTTGGTATTGGATTTGATGTTGGAGCAGTCTTGAATGTACCCGTCAAAATATTGACCAATCCCCAAATAGAGAGAATTATAGCCAAACCAACGATACCCCAAAGAATACTTGTTCCTGATTTCTTACGTGAACCCTCATCTTCACTACCTTTGATGAAATATTGAACAATATTCCAAATTATGTAAATGATTGCAAGTGAAATAAGAAGGTAAATGATGGTATTACCAATACCAATCAATTTTGCTGTTAAGTCATTTGCATTATTAATAGTTGTCAACGCTGTTCCTGCATTTTGCATAAATGATAAAAGTTAATTGTTAATAATTACACTTATAATGTGTCACCTAATGATATAACTCATCCCTCTATAACACAATAGGTAGGTGTGGATAGATAAACACTAATTTGGTAGGTAAATAACCGCCCATTTCAGGCTAATTTCCAACGGTCACACCAACATTAACACCGCCACTAAAAAGACCACCTCCACCATTATTAGACTGACCGTTCACACCTCCCTGCTGTAGACTATTAGAATTAACAAAATCAGCAGAAGGAATATTTGGCAGATTGGTTGTACTTGTACCAAATGTCTGTATAAGAATATTTACCAAACCCCATATTGAGAAGATTATAGCCAAACCGACAATACCCCAAAAAATATGCATGCCAGCCTCGTGTCGACTCTCGTCACCCTCCTTACCTTTGATGAAATATTGAACAATATTCCAGATTATATATATAAAACCAAGAGCTATAAGCAAGTATATAATTACATTGCCAATTGTAGATAGACGCAATGCAAGCTGACTTAGATCGTTAACTGGAGCTAAAGTTGTTTGATACATAAATAATTAATTACTTGGAAACATATTAATAAAAGACTGCCATGATCCTGGATTATTGGGCCCCAAATTGAAGGTGGCAATGACAATATTTACTATACCCCAGAAGGTAAAGATCACAAAGAATCCAATGAGACTCCACATAACGTACTGTGCCGCTTCACTACGCTTGTCATTGGGTTTAAGGAAATATTGAACAACATAAAACACAAAGAAAACGACAGCCAGACCCATAAGTAAAGCCAAAATGCTATTCAAATAGCTTGATATGAGAGCAATCACTGAGCCAAGAGTAGTGGTGTTTGAAGCAAATACAATAAATGGAGCAAATACCAATGCAACTGGAATAATGAGTTTTATTTTATTTAGAATTTTCATAGATATATTATATCATTACTATTGGTTACTAACAGCATTCTTTGCTTGCTGAATTATTTGTGAATTAACAACTCCAGATGCAGATAAAGTATTAATCACCACATCGATAATAATGCGAGCGCCGATAACTATTGCTACACCAATAACGATATACAACAACTTCGACTTGAGCTCTGTTAATTTGTCCGGCTTCCCTTGCGCCGTGATAAACTCGAGACCAGTCCAAACCAAGGCTAGAACTGCAAAGAGTACAACGATATAACTAAAGATCATAGCGAAGCTTTTGACTAGATCACCAACAGAATTGGCGGTAAGAGGATTGGAGAGAGTTTGAACACCACCACCGGCTGGAGTTGCTCCAGCGTTACCACGTGCAGCTGGTGTCGCACCTGCGTTACGTGGAACGGCTGGAGTAGTTCCAACGTTATGAGCAGCAACAGGAGTAACAGGGGCAATTCCACCAGTAGTAGGATTTATGCTTGCGCCAGTCACCGGATCAATAACAAAACCACGTGAACCAGTACCAACATTAAATCCATAACTGCCATCAATATTCTTACAATAAACTCCAACAGCTAAACCTGAGCTACCACATATATTAGAAGTACCCGCAGCAGAAGTGGCACCGCCATTATTTGTGGCCGCTGCAGTAGCCGCATTTGGAGATTGATAACCACCACAACTACTTGGTGTACTACCAGGTTCCGATAAGCACTGTGTATAACCACAGTTGGCTGCATTAGCATTGGCACCACCACCAGCCATACAACTATCATACACTGCTCCTTGAGAGGCTGTACCCGCAGCTTCATAGCCACCGCAACTGGTTTGCGTACCACCATCTGCCACACATTGCTGCAATCCACAAGTAGCTACATTACCACCACCAATCATACAGCTGTCATATACCGATCCTTGAGAAGCCGTGCCAGGTGATTCGTAACCTCCGCAACTGGTTTGCGTACCACCATCTGCCACACATTGCTGCAATCCACAAGTAGCTACGTTACCTCCCCCACCAGCCATACAACTATCATACACTGTTCCTTGAGAGGCTGTACTTGCTGGTAAAGTATCATTCGTAGGAGTAATAGTACTAGGTGAAGTGGTATCAATAGGTGTACTACAAGTAAAAGTTCCATCCCCATTATCAGTACAACCAGTTTCGGCCTTTACGGATTTAACTATAAAAATAGTTAAGAACATCGCTACCAATACCATCACCACTCCCAGACTCGTTAAATATTTTTTTGACATTTAATTAAAGTATTAAAATAAATATTAGTTACCACTCTTGTTACCCAGTAAATATTGAACACCACTCGAACCAGATGAATCTTTTTTCACAACCCAATCAAGTATCTGATAAACGACAAACCACGACACAAGCATAATGACGAATCCTGTGACAACTTTTCTAAATATTTCTACCGCTTTCTTACGATCATCCATTTTTCCAGTAATGGACATTGAAATAAGTAAGAAACCGGCCCACGAAAAACCAACAATAGCCGCCAGAACACCTAAAACCATAGCAATATTGATAAGGTGCTGAATTTGGATCATGGCACCATTGAAATCACATGGAATATAGTTTGTGATATTTCCTTTTAAGGCCTTAGCAGTCGAATCGTCCAAGCCTTCCAACGAAGGCCCATCACACACCGTCAACTGAAACCCGCCCTGACCATTGGCATCTGGAGCGACGGTTGGATTCGTGGTGAGAGTATTGGCAGTCGTGCTATCGGCATGTGCTACAGAAAAAAATGGTAACGCAAATACCAGAGCAATCATTAAAGCTAACCCGATTGTTTTATTTGTTTTTTTCATAATTATTTATTGAATATATCTTTGAAGCAACAAATCATATTGATCACTAGCATCCTGGACTGACTGTAAGATAGTTTTTTGACCATTTGTAAATGATTCTACCATACCAGACAAAATCTGATTTGAACTGTTTGAATCAACATCTGGCCAAGAACGTGCAACAAGGGCCTCTTGATTGAAAAGAGTTATATTGGGATCACTAGATCCTGCACCTATAAGATCCCTGCGAACACTTGGTAAATACATATTGGTAGAAATCAGGCCAAGGAATGGTGCGGAGGTAAGAGTAGAAATAATCTGATAAGCAGCGTTTATATTAGGTGATGTATGAACTATTGAAAAACCATACATACGGCCATATGTTGTACGAACACCATTTGCAATCTGAGGCATGAAAGCGACATCAAAATTGAGATTCTGATTTTTGGCGCGCAGACCTAGTAATTCTGAAGCAAAGCCGAAATATGTGGCAAGCGTTCCAGACAAAAATGATGATTTAGACGAAGGTAAATTGCGATTCCATGAATAATCTGGATCTGCTGGATCTACGTAATGTGAAAAAAACTTCGTGGCAGTTTCTGCATCTAGTGCGCTAGCAGAGGTTGGATTATTCTTGAGCGTACTTACTATTGCACCATCCCTATTGGTTGTCGTAACTGGATTACCGGTTTGCATAAGCAAAGTACCCAGAATTTCGCGGGCATTATCAACATTATTGAAAGAACCGAGAGCTACAACACTTTTTCTTATATTTCCATTCTGATCTTTTATATTAAGTTTTTTACCAAGTGCCGAAAACTGATCCCAACTCGTTGGATATTTCGCAATACCAGCAGAATCAAACATGTCTCGATTCCAATACATGACCAAAGGATCAACAACAAAAGGTAAGGCATACATACCGTTCGGTGAAATATACATGTTGGCTTCTTGAATATACGTATCAACAAAATCTCTTTGCGTCAGCGCTGTAAAAGGTATCGGTGCAATTTTATTTCGAAATGGATACAACATATCAGCAGAAACTAGGAGAACATCCGGCCCTTGTCCATTAGCCAAAGCTCCAATGAAATCCTGAGAAAAAGTTGATGCAGGCCTCTGTACATAAGTAACTGGCAAAGGATCAGATGAAGCCAGATTGATTGCACTTATATATTGACTAAACACATCTTGAGGAAAAGTTCCCCAAATAGTGATGTGTGGAAGTGTAGTACTGGAACTATTTCCTTTATAAGTAGCGAAGGCAACAATTCCCGCTATCAAAAAACCGGCAAAAACAGCGAGAATTATGATTTGGAATTTGGAAATCTTCATAATTTATGTACGCACAAAAACCATACCATAGTGATGGTCTCCAGCATTAAATGTTTGATCTGCTTTAAAACCAAATCTTTCAAAAAGAACTTTGGCTTTATCTGGTGACACAACAATCTGCGGACCGAGTGTCGTCAATTCATTCCAATCCACCAATAACACTTTACCGCCGTGTTTGGTTATACGTTTGATTTCCAAGACAAATTCATCCTGCTTCTCAATTTGAAAAAGTACGTTGGATACGATTACACCATCAAGAAAATTCTCACGAACCTTCGTGCCACCGATCTTTTCAGCATTTCCCCAAACAATTTCTATATTTCGTAAACCTTGAGATGCACCCACGGAACGTATCCTTTCAAGGAGATCTTTTTGGACATCAATAGCATACACACGTCCGCTAGTACCAACTTGTTTAGCAGCCAATATTGTATAAAAACCAGAACCAGCACCAATATCGGCAACTTTCATTCCCTCCGTAAGACCTAGTTTTGCTATATTAGAAGCAGGGTCTGAAAACATGTGGATATTATAGCGCAGAACAGATAGCTATAAAACGCCGAATTCTGGGGACAAGATTATAGACAAACCAAGCTCGCCAACTCATCACCATCACGGAGTTTCATGATACGAACACCTTGAGTAGCACGACTAAGAGAAGGAATTTCGGAGGTAGCTACACGGATAACCTGACTTTTCTTTGACATAGCCACTATCTCTTCATTTTCATCAGTCATAACTTTGGCAGCCATAAGAGGACCAGTCTTTGGAGTTACATTCATCGTGAGGATACCAGAACCACCACGGTTTTGAGTCTTGTATTCAGACAACTTGGTCTTTTTACCATAGCCATTTGCTCCCATGACGAATAGAACAGGATTTTTGGCGTCTCCAGAAACAATGTCAGCTGAAATAACGTAGTCAGCTGCATTTTTTTTCTTGGCATCAGCTTCGACGAGACGTATGACGCGGACACCAGCTGCGTTGCGTCCCATTTCACGCACATCACTTTCTTTGAAACGAATAGACTGACCTTCGCGTGTAGCAATAACAACTTCATCTTTGGCGGCAACAAAAGATGCAGAAATAAGTTCATCACCAGCTTCTAGAGTTATGGCGATAAGACCAGAACGGCGGACGTCTTTGAAATGCTTGGCGGAAGTTTTCTTACCGGTGCCATTCTTGGTAACCATCATAAGTGCCAATCCTTCGGCTTCTTTCTTGTTCTTTGGCATTGGTAAAATAGAAGTAACATTCTCCCCTTCTGCAAGTGACAAGAAATTCATAATAGACTTACCTTTTGTGGCACGCTTACCTTCTGGAATTTCAAACATTTTTATCTGGAAGGCCTTACCTTTGTCTGTAAAGAAAAGCAGGTCATTGTGAGTCGTGGCATTGATCAAATGTGTAATAAAATCTTCCTCTTTTGTGTCGAGATCAACAACACCAACTCCACCACGCTTTTGTTTGTGATATTCAGAAGGGTCTGTACGCTTGATGTAGCCACCCTTAGTAAGAACAAGAACAGTCTCTTCGTCTGGAATAAGATCTTCCGCAACAAATTCCTTGACACCATGCTTCACGATCTTTGTGCGACGATCATCACCATAACGTTGCTTGATTTCAGCAAGTTCAGTTTTGATAATTCCTCGGACTTTCTTGTCACTACTTAGAATACTCTTTAGTTCTTCGATGAGATCCTGAACCTGTTTCAACTCATCTAGGACTTTCTTGCGTTCGAGGCCAGCGAGACGAGCGAGCTTCATTTCCAAAATAGCGACTGCTTGTTTGTCGCTAAACTTGAATTTCTTCATCAAATTTACATGGGCTTCAGCAGAATCCTTGGAACCACGTATAAGTGTAATTATTTCATCAATATGATCGAGTGCTTTCTTGAGTCCAAGCAAAATATGTTCGCGATCTTCTGCCTTTGTAAGATCAAACTGTGTGCGACGACGAATAACTTCTACGCGATGCTTCACGAATTCTTGCAAAATAGTCTTGAGACCGAGTGTATGAGGAACACCGTCAACGAGTGCCACAATGTTCACATGGAAAGCGTCTTCGAGTTGAGTATGTTTGTATAGAAGGTTGAGAACTTTTTCTGGGAATGAGCCTTGTTTGAGATCAATAACGATACGAATATCTTTACCGGATTCGTCACGCATGGCTCTGACACCTTCTACGACTTTTGTATGAACAAGATCGGCAATGCGCATAATAAGATCAGACTTATTTACACGGTATGGAATAGAAGTAATAACGATCTGGAATTGACCCTTCTTGTCTTCGATAATCTCAGCTTCACCACGCACAGTGATACCACCACGACCAGTTGCATAAACATGGTGAATATCTTTTTCACCATACATAATAGCTCCAGTTGGAAAATCTGGACCTTTGATAAAACCGAGAAGGTCTTCTGTTGTTGCATCAGAATTGTCGACCATATATGAAGTCGCATCTACAACTTCACTGAGGTTATGAGGGGGAATATTTGTCGCCATACCGACAGCGATACCGAGCGTGCCGTTGAGTAGCAAATTTGGTACAGCAGTTGGCAAAACAACAGGTTCTTTGCGAGTACCGTCGTAGTTTGGACGAAAATCTACAGTGTTTTTATCTATATCACGGAGCAACTCAGCCGAAAGACGTGACATCTTTGCCTCTGTATAACGCATAGCAGCAGCTGGATCACCATCAATGTTTCCAAAGTTACCTTGACCCTTGATGAGTGGATAGCGCATCGAAAAATCTTGCGCCATTTTGACCATAGATTCATAAACGGCAGCATCACCGTGTGGGTGATAATTACCTAGCACATCTCCGACTACAACAGCAGACTTACGAGACTTTGCAGAAGCAGTGAGATTCTTTTCATGCATGGCATAAAGAATACGGCGGTGCACAGGCTTCAAACCATCACGAACATCTGGAAGTGCACGTGCAGTAATAACTGACATGGCGTAGTCGAGATATGACTCACGCATTTCTGTTGTAATACTACGAACAACTACACCTTCTGTACGAACAGGAGCCCCATCTTGTGGGGCTGAATCTGCTTTCTTGTCTTTGTGGTCAGTTTTTTTGGCCATGGGTAAAATTTGTAATCAGTTTGTCCATATAGTATAGCAAATATTAGGTCAATTGTCACCCTTGAAACTTTGTGCTAGAAATACAAAAGACTAACAAAAAGGAGGCGGTGTATGGGGAAAGTTGAGCAAATAAAAGCAGTCGTGGGGATGTTTATTTTGATGGGTCTATCAATGGCAAGTCAAGGTGAACAATGTCAGGAAACGGTTGACGGGGCTGATCAAACTAACCAAGTTGATCACAATGAAAAGGTTTGGAAATTTTGCATAAGCCCCGTTTCAATGACATTAACTAGCCAGTTTCGTAATGTGGAGCTGACAAAAAAGAAGAATGATCGATTCGAACAACATCGTTTCGTTGCGCAAATAGCTGATGCACCAGAGCTGACATTCAGTGCTGGTATCATACCAAAAGACGGCAGAGCTGATTGGACTGATGAACACATCGTCGCTGGGTTAAGACTCAGGTATGATGTCGACAGACGGTTTAATGTCTTCTGTGAAATCACAGTCCCAGGATCAAGCGCCTTGAAAAGAGAAAACGGTAACGGCTTGTATCTATTCGGACGATACAAGTTCTGAAAACTGATTACGAAACCAAACGAAATTAGTAACGATCAAACAAGTCTGGTAGTTGGCCAGGCTTTTTTAATTATCTATTTAATTCGATGTTTAATTTACTATTTAATTCCCCGGTCTAACTTCTACAGTAGAATAAGTAACTTTCTTGGGGGTGAATAAGAGGTCTTTTATATCACCAAAAAATGAGCCAACGCTAGCAACCAAAGATGATGCTGGTGAACCAGTACTTTCTACAGCTTGAGCAACTGTGCTACTAGCTTGACTCGTAACGCCAGTCATGGCTCCCAACCAAAATAAAAATATAACTAGAGAAATACCAGCCGATGACCACAAAGCGATATGACGCTTTATGTGCTCTGGTTTTGCACGAAGTGTTGCGAGATGAGTTTGAAGGGTGGTCATTTTTTTAAAAAAATTATTGCCTTTTATATACACACCATACCACAATACCTACTCTTTCTCAAGTACTACAACCTCTGCATCTTTACCTTCCAAATCTTTTTTCTTCAAAGTAAGTTTTGACACTGGTGATGGGTTCTCTCCAGCTTCTTTCAAAAAAACTTTCAAAGCATCTTTACCACCAATATCACCATAATGAATCGGGATGATAATTTTTGGTCCAATAGAAACCGCGAGCTTATAAGATTTGACAGGATCCAGAACGCTTACACCACCTATTGGTACAAAGAGAACGTCAACGCCATCAATCTCCTCATCGGCTTCTTTAGGAAGTTCTGCTTCATCAAGTGCTCCAAGAAAAGTTATGTTCATACCTTCTAACGCGACAGAATAAATAGTATTGATAAGTTTGTCACCGGCTTTACTACCTCCATCATAATGTGACTCGGAAGGAAAACCTTTTATGAAAATTCCACGCGCTTCATATTCACCTGGACCTCTAATAGCCAAAGGAATTTTTTCACCAAAAGTAACTTGATCAACTCCGTTCATGTCAGGATGATTGACAGAAGAAAGAACTATATCTGCACCAAACTTTGATGGTTTGAGTGAAGAGTCTTTTGAAATTGGATTGAAAGCCAGCGTCGTATCGCCAAATTGAACTTTTATAAATTCTCCGCCAAGGTAAGTGATGATCATGTAATTAATTGAATATCTTTTTGATTATATCGTCTTGTTGGAGTAAGTGTAGCAAAATTTAACGTTCGAGCCAAGCCTGTGTTTTAGTTAAAAAGTGGAAGATTGGATGTACTTAAATTAACCTGGACACCGCTTAAAATTGATGCTACATTACCGCGAGTCAGTTTTATTAACTTCGTGTAACCTTGCAACGACGTGCACGCTCGATAGGTGCTCGTATTATCAATTTAAAAAGCAAGCCACGATCAAATTACATATGTTTAAAAAATTAAAAGACACCTTAACAGGTCACGCAGTGAAAGACACAGCAACACAAACAGATAACGATACAAGTTCGACAAAAGCAGCGAAAACTACCAACGAAAAAGATTCAGAGGTAAAAGCCGAGTGGAAAGCTATTACAAAATCAGGAGCACCTAGAAAGAAAGCGGTTGTCGTCGTGGATGACAAGCCACAATCTACTATGGACAAGCTTACAGCCGCTGCCAAACAACCACCAATGATTGGTGACTTGGTAGAAGGTCCAGTTATCGCACTCGACAAAGCTTCTATTTTCGTAGACTTGGCTCCATTTGGAACAGGTATTATTTATGGTCGTGAATTCATGACTGCTCGCGATGTTATCAAGAAAATTAATATCGGAGATGTCATCGCTGCCAAAATCGTCGACACAGCTCACGCCGAAGGTTATTACGAACTTTCTCTCAAAGAAGCCAAGCAGGCTCTCATCTGGAGCGAAGCCGAAGCTGCTATTAGAGACAAGAAAACGCTTGACCTCCCTATCAAAGAAGCAAACAAAGGCGGTCTTCTTATCGAATGGCAAGGTATCGTCGGTTTCCTTCCAGCTTCACAGCTCAAGGCTGACCACTATCCACGTATCGCCGATGGTGATAAGGACAAGATTTTGGATGAGCTCAAGAAACTCGTTGGTCAACGTATCAGTGTTTCTATTATTACCGCTGATCCAAAAGAAGGTAAACTTATTTTCTCAGAAAAAGGTTCAGAACAAAAAGAAAAGGAGAAAATTGTTAGTAAGTATGAAATTGGTAATGAAGTCTCAGGAGTTGTCACAGGTATCGTCGACTTTGGTGTCTTCGTCAAACTTGAAGAAGGTTTGGAGGGACTTATACATATTTCAGAAATTGATTGGGGTCTAGTTGATGATCCTCGTCACTTCGTGAAAGTTGGCCAAAAGGTTTCTGCCAAAATTATCGAAATCAAAGATGGCCGCATTTCCCTTTCTATCAAACAGCTCAAAAACAATCCTTGGAGTGAAGCTACCAAGAAATATAAGAAAGATATGCCAGTCTCTGGTGTCATCATCAAGTTCAATCGCCATGGCGCACTCGCTTCTATCGAAGAAGGTATTGCCGGTCTAGTCCATGTTTCAGAATTTGGTTCTGAAGAAAAGCTCAAGAAAACTCTCGAACTTGGAAAGACTTACAATTTCAAAATCTCTTTGTTTGATCCAAAGGAACAGAAGATGGCACTTTCGTACGTAGCGTAAGAGGTGTATGTGTTATAGAAGGTGCACATAGCGTAAAATTTGGGTGGAAAAACAGAAGACAGCATACTAAAGTGCTGTTTTTTGTTGCATGTGTTTGAGTGGGGGGGGTAAACATTACTTTATAAATCATTGAGGTCGCAGGATTTCTAGACATTTATTTATGTGGCTTAAAATATAGAGTCAATTTTGAGTTTTATGAGTTTGCGACCTCATTGTTTTGGAATTGCATACTATCACAAACCAAGACCATACTAAGCACTAACTTCATGCAAAGAGAGCTGGTTTTTCTGTATGCAGTGTGGTAGAAAGTGAACAGATAAAAGTAAACCAATTCTAAGTCGATACCCAACTCGAAAGGAAAAATGAAGAAACAAAGAAAAAAATCGGCAGTTGAAATACCAAGTTGGTACAGCAAGGTTATGGAGGAGCTCGAAAAAGCTCGCCAGCGCTATCCAAATCACATTATCGTGCTCCATTCAGCATCTGGTAAAGTAGCCCTTCGTGGCAAAAATATAGAAAACATAGTTGCGCAGATGAATAAATGCCACTTCGACACTGTGCCGATAATAAGCTGTCCGGATGAAAGCATGTATCCGCAGATTTATTCCCTACGTATTGAAGGGTCGCCTGTATTTCTTAACAAGAAAATGACCGACGCTATGACCGGTCAAGATACAAGCGGGTCTGCAAGCAGTACCAACAAAAAAAGTCGTCAGAAGCGTAAATAGCGCCACGTAAATCTTTGACAGGGATCTAGCTCAGCCAGAGGAATATGCCCCAATGGGGACGTGACCTTTACTTCATTGTTTGGGCCCCACAATTGAAGTACGACAATCTGGGTCGGGTATTCATCGGCACCCGAAGCGATTATGATGTACAGAGCGCCGGATTCGGGATCCGGAGGTAGTAGGTTCAAATCCTGCGATCCCTACCAATGATCTGTACCCCATAAAGTGGACACCAATAGAGTGTCAGCTGCTTTCTTTTGTTACAATTATTAGACTAACAAAAGAAATATGAGAACAATATTTTCAAATGAAGAGGTTGCCAAATTGAGGCAGAATCCGTGTGTTTTT
>CAIVGA010000008.1 GCA_903905325.1 uncultured bacterium | reverse complement strand
CTCATATAAAAGTTTTACAGAAACAAACCTAAAAGACCTTTGGCCAATACTTGAACAAGCAGATATGCTAATAACATGGAATGGCGACCACTTCGATATTCCCCTTCTCAACAAATATTATTCTGGCGATCTCAATAAAATTAAAAGTCTAGACCTTATGAAAGAAGTTCAGCTAGTGTTAGGCCGACGTCTCAAACTCGACACTGTCGGTCAAGCAACTTTAGGTCGTGCCAAGTCCGGTCACGGTCTTGAGGCTATAGAATGGTGGAAAAAAGGAGAAATAGAAAAAATCATCGCTTACTGTATAGATGACGTAAGGTTAACAAAAGAGATCTATGATTATGCTATTGCCAATAGTTGCCTAAAATATTCAGACATTGGCGTTTTGAAAAACATCAAACTCGATACATCTAAATGGGAGATACCTCAATCAGCTTCTATGACTTTCACATTACCTTTTTAATACGCTATAATATAACCATATGGAAAATAAACAAACCGTTCTCACAATGCCTGCGGCCATTATTGTAGCTGCAGCCATTATTGCAATCGCTATTATTTGGACTCACAAACCTGCTTCAGCACCAACTTCTGGAACTTCAAAAAGTCTGCCTGAAGTTTCTATGCGTCCTATAGACCCAAAAACTGATCATATTTTAGGTGACCCAAATGCTCCTGTTAAAATTGTCGAGTATTCAGATCCATCATGCCCATATTGTAAAGTTTTCACTCCGACCATGGAAAAAATTATGGATAATTATGGCGCAAGCGGCAAAGTCGCTTGGGTTTATCGTCATTTCCCTCTCGACAAACCAGACGAAAATGGTAACGTCTTGCATGTTAATGCTGGTCACGAAGCTGAAGCCATGGAATGTGCTGGCTACCTAGGTGGCAATGAGAAGTTCTGGGCTTATCTCAAGCGCCTATACGACGTAACACCATCAGTCACCCCAAGCACTCCTCAAGGACTTGATCAAAAACAATTACCAGAAATCGCAAAGTATGTAGGCTTGGATCCAGTAGCCTTCAATGATTGTCTCTCGAGTGGGCGTTTCAAAGATAAAGTTAATACAGATTATACTGACGGTATCAATGCTGGTGTCCAAGGCACCCCATATTCAATTTTGGTCACACCATCTGGAAATGATATTCCAATATCAGGAGCTCAACCTTACTCTGTATTCCAAACAGCTATAGACACTCTGATCGCACCGCCGACACAGTAAAATAAAGTGACAGAAATTAAATAATACCCATTAAGTATTTCCAGATTTCATACATAGCAAACGTATCAAGCCTACAGTATACAAGCATTGATTGTTTTAATTCTTCTTTCTGCTCCTTTGTCATATCTTCTGTGACTAATCTATTCCATGTATTCATAGCCTCTGACCCATTACCAACTTCTAGTTCCTTATAAGAAAGTGACGGACATAAAACTGGTAACACTTTTTTGATAGATGCACTTCCGTGAAAGTCAGGGTGAATATGTAATTGTTTACTAAAAATAGTCATTAAATCAAAAATTCTCGAATTTACACCATTAATAAATTCGGCATATTTAGGAAGACGTAATGCGATATTTTTATTGATAAGCGACTCTTCGAATGTTCTATTCCAAACAACTATTCTACCAACTCTTCCAATTTTTTTCTCTAGATGATCAATGAAAAATGGTGTTGGATCACCTTTTTCCATATAAAAGAAAGGTTCGATTTCTTCAAGTTTAGAATCGATAGTATCAAGCTTGTGAAGTGAAAACTGAAAAGGAATATGTTGGTATGGTTTATAGCCATCAAATCTCGGTATTGCAGGATTAAAAGATTCATAATCAAGAAAATACAATGGAAATTCAAGTTTTGATAACTCTCCCCTTATCGCTTCAAAATCAATATTTGCTTTACCTCTTTGATGTACTCTGATTTGTTTTTGTATTTTTTCGCCAAACATCTCTATGTCTTCTTCAGATATTTTTGCAATATCGTATACATTAGAATCAATTAATACTTGAAGCTTTTTCTGACTTCTACCAACAGCAGTTAAATCATGAACACTATAATCTATAACATCTTTTAAAATGTCTTTATTGTGATATTTAAAGGTTGTGCAATGTCTAGACCTACCTTTGTAGATGCAGCCGCAAGGACCATTCGGCTGTTTAGACGATCCTAGTTGCTCGAGCATTATTGGAATATCTCTCTCTATCTTAGGTATAACTTTTTCTACGTATTCATCAATCGATCTAGAGTAAAAAAGCTTATTAAGGTCAATATCACCAAGTCTTACGTATTCCTTGTCTAAGCGAACCAAGTAAGCTGCGCCAACCTTATAACCAGCTTTACGCACTAAATAGACCTGAAAAGCAAGGTCAAATAGGTGTTCTTCGTCGATATCCTTATCTCCTTCCTCAAGCCTTGATGAATTAGAAGCTTTAACTTCATATATATACAATTCTCCATCTTTTCCTTGTTTTAATATATCTACCGCAGCAAATAACTTATCGTCGGAAAATGACGCTTGATAAATAGTAGCTGTTTTCTTTTCTAAAAGATCACGCGTTTTGTTTACTGCACCTTCGTCGCGTCCTTCTATTGGAATTCCGCCAGAATAGAGTTTGCGAGCTTCTTCTTCAACCATACTTCCAGTATCAATGAGATGCTGATCAAATTCTGATGGAGGTAAAGCATTATAAATCTCTGGCTTCCACTTTTTCATCCAAGCATTATGTGGACAATCTTTCCAGACTAAATAGTCGGTTTTTGATATGAGGTTAGACATACTGAACGCCGAAAATTCCCACTTAATAATTCCTCAACCTTCCCGCTTGATCATGTTGACGAATACGCTCATGCGCTTTAGCTTCAATCTGACGAATACGTTCACGAGTAACACCAAATTCACGACCTACTTCCTCAAGTGTGTGGGTAATACCATCATTTAGACCATGTCTCATTTCTAGAATCTTACGCTCTTTTTCTGACAAATCATTCAAAATAGTATTTACTTGATCTCGCAAAATTCTACGTGAAGACTCTTGATCTGGTGACAAAATCTTGTCATCAGCAATAAAGTCCTGCAAAGTAGACTTGCCATCATCTTCATCGCCAACTGGACTTTCTAGTGACACGACGTCCTGTTCAATTTTTTCAATCTGGTAAATCTTGTCAACATCCATTCCCATTTCTATAGCGATTTCATCTGGCAAAGGATCACGACCAAGGTCTTGTGACAAACGTCGGACAACCTGCTTATACTTAGCGATAGTTTCAACCATGTGCACTGGTACACGGATAGTGCGTGACTGATCAGCTAGAGCACGAGTGATAGCCTGACGAATCCACCAAGTAGCATAAGTAGAAAACTTATAACCTTTGGTCCAGTCGAACTTGTCGACAGCACGGAACAAACCAAGATTTCCTTCTTGGATCAAATCGAGCAGAGTAAGATCTGGTGAACGTCCGACGTATTTTTTGGCAATAGAAACGACAAGACGAAGGTTGGCTTTTGCGAGGAGATTTTTTGCTTCTTCATCTTGAGCCTGAATACGTTTGGCCAATTCTTTTTCTTGATTTCCGTTGATGAGTGGATATTGACCGATCTCACGAAGATACATCTGGATAGAGTCGTAAGCAGAATCTGTTCCATGACGAGCCAAATGTGCTGGCTTGTTCTTTTCTTTCAAATCTTCCACTTCTAGCAAACCTCCACCTTCGAGAACGTCAACGTTGGCAGAAGAAAATTTTGCATAAAGTTCATCGAGAAATATTATGTCATTTTCGATCTGTGGAAACTCTTTGAGAATCTCATCATATGTAACGAAACCACGACTACGACCTTTTTCTATAAGCTTATTTGCGTGCACCTCAAAACTTTGTTTTGTGTTTTTGATCGTAGGAATCTTCTTTGATGCAGGCTTTAATGGACCGGATTTTTTGGGCGCAGATTTCTTTACACGAGCTTTAGAGCGGGCTTTTCCAGCCGCTTTTTTTGTTTTACGCATTTAAAAAAGAGATTTATATTAACGGACCTTTTATTAAAACGCTATGGGTAGACTAGTAACCTAACTCGAGTGAAGTGTGCCTTTCATAGCCAAATCAAGGGCGTATGGGCAGACTTAACTTAGTGGATACGATTATATGGTAAAGGTTGGTGCAATGCAAGTGGGGTGTTTACAAATTGTAAACAGTTCGATTTTCTCATCCTTTTCAAGACGATCTTTCATTACTCCCCAATAAATACGTGGATTCACAGTATCGGTTAACGCTTCGCAAACATCCACCACAGAAAACCACCACTCATTGTTTACAACATGTTCACAACTTTTTTAAAATTAACTATCGACAAATAGTCGATGCTTCAACTCTTTACTTCCTCTTCTTCAAAATCTCAGCCTTTCTTATCGACAGAACCTGACATTTTTTGACTAGTTCGATGACCGTATTTTGATCCCCTGCTTTTTCAGCCACACGCAAATCTCCCATTGTTTTAAATAAGTCACTATTGAGAATATCCTCTTCAAAATTAAGGATCAATTCGTTAGCATGTCTTTCCCACTGCTTTTCATCAGCACCAAAATATTCTTCTGCTTCAAATATCAAATCGCTTTTTATAGCTTCAGCTCGAGCTAGGCGTTCTGCATATGAATCACCAGCAATTTTCTTTAATTGGTCGCGATATTCATCAACCTTACTCGATGATACTTTATCACCGGCAGTCTTAGCTTCATTAACTTTCTCCATGCTAAATATTATTCCAAAAATCTGACGTTCTACGAGGTCAATGCGGTGCTTCGAGTCAGCGACACTATTAGTTCCTCCGATTTTCGATGTCACAACTTGTGACATCATGTTTTTTGCAGGAGTACCTCCAACTCCTGCTCCATTTACTGCTTCCTTTTCTTTTTCTTTGAGCTTTCTTTCAATCATTCGGAGATCTTGCCATATAGCATCTGTTGGAATATTTGCCTTCTCAGAAATAAGTCGGACAAAATATGACTGATCTGTAGCACTTTCTATGCGAGCCAGTAATGGCAAGACACGCTCATTGATGGCTCGTGGAAGTTTGCGAGCAACATTAGCGACGCTAGAACTAGGCGCACAAGTCAGATCACGGATAACATTGTGAAGTTCAAATTCCACAACCGGAGTAGCGTGACGCAAAACTTCTTTCCATTTTTCCAAATCTTCTTTGACTAGATCGGCTGGATCTTTACCACCAACGATTTCTGCAATCTTCACGTCCATACCGAGCGACAATGCTATTCCAGCCGCGCGTAAAGCCGCCTTCCTGCCAGCAGAGTCGGAATCAAAAGCGATGATCACGTTTGGCGAAAGTCGACGAACCAAACCGAGATTACTGACTATGCCATTTTCATTGAGAGTCTCATCACCGAGCGCTGTACCGGAAGCAGCGACCGTGTTCTTAATACCCGCCTGGTACGACATAACAAGGTCCATCTGACCTTCCACGAAGATAGAGTATCCCATGCGTCTAATCTCACTTTTGGCCTTATCTAGGCCATATAAGACCATAGACTTATCATAAAGTGGTGTATCTGGGCTATTTAGGTATTTGGCAGATTTGCCGTCGTCTTTGAGGATTCTGCCAGAGAAAGCTATAACACGACCAGAAGAGTCGGTTATTGGAAACATTATGCGGCCACGGAAGCGATCATAAAATTCTGGGCCGTCATCTTTTTTCTTTACTAGTCCAACTTTTTCCATAAGGGCGTCATTCCAACCTTTTCCTTTCAAATACGTCTGCAAATTTCTCCAACCATCTGGTGCCCAACCTATACGAAAATCTTTTTGCGTTGATGGAGAAATTCCACGAGACTTCACGTAGTCTTGTGCTTCTTTTGAAGAAGTTATCGATGAGGCCAATTGTTGCTCAAAAAATTCTGCGGCCAATTCCATAATTTGATAAAGTCGGTCGCGCTCACTATCGGCTTTTTTGTCATAAACAAGTTTGACACCAGCTTTTTCTGCGAGAACTTTGAGGGCACCACGAAAGTCGAGACCTTCGAATTGTTCAACGAATGAAAAAATATCTCCTTTTGCACCACAACCAAAACAATAATATCCTCCACGATCTGGTGACACAAAAAATGACGCGGATTTCTCATTATGAAATGGGCATTTGGCCTTATATGACTTCCCTGCTTTTTCCAGCTTCACATACGAGCCAACGACCACGTCTATAGGTAGACGTTCCTTGATCTGTTCGACAGAAGTGCGATTCATGGAGGTATTATAGCGCAAAAAAGGCGGATTATCCGCCACTTTTTGCATTCAAAATTTATTAACTATTATCCCTCGTACTCAGTCTCCTTACTTGCAGCCGTGACTGCATCTATCATATCCTTCTTTGGTGAACCCTTGAAACCAGAACCTGCTGGAACAAGGCGACCAATGATAATATTTTCCATAAGACCAGAGAGGTCGTCTTCGGAACCACGGACGGCGTTGGCAATAAGAACACGAGTTGTGTGTTGGAATGAAGCAGCTGACAAGAAGCTCTTACGTGACAAAGATGTGTCGGTAATACCCATCACGATCTTTTCAACTTTGGCAGCCTCACCTCCAGCTTCCTTTGCTAACATATTTTCATCATGCAACTGAACATCATCAACAACCATACCTTCTGTGAAGTTTGTATCACCACCTTCTGTAATTTTACGACGTGAGAACATTTGTTTTACGATGAGCTCAATGTGCTTACGAGAAACTGTTTCACCTTGAAGTTCATAAATCTTTCCAACTTCACTAATAACATATTCCTTTGCACGCTCTTCACCTCCATTGTCAAAGACTTCATCAATATCGGCAGAACCGTCTGTAATAAGGTCACCCTTCTTTACATTATCACCAACCTTAACGAGAACTGTACGGCGATATGGGAATACATATTCGATAGCTTCAGTAGCTTTTTCACCATTTTTACCTGCTTTACCCTTTGCTTTTGAAGCATCTCTGTCCTCCATATTTGGAAGAAGTTTGATAGATTTTTCTTTTCCAAGATCTTTGACCTCGGTAATCATACCGTTTGCAGTAGCAACAACAGCTGGATTCTTTGGGCGACGCTTTTCGAAGATTTCTTCAACGCGTGGCAAACCTTGTGTAATATCTCCACCTTGAGAAGCGGCTCCTCCGGCGTGGAATGTACGCATTGTGAGCTGTGTTCCAGGTTCACCGATAGCTTGAGCGGCAACTGTACCAACAGCTTCGCCGAGTGCAACGAGAGAATTTTTACCAAGATCAAGTCCGTAACATTGTGCACAAACACCACGCATTGTCTTACATGAAAGTGGTGAGCGAACTTTTACATGAGTAACACCAGCGGCTTCTACTGCAGCAGCATCTGCCTTTGAAAGCAGATGGCCTTTTTCGAAGAGGACTTTGCCGGCCTTTACCTCACCAGCCTTACTACCTTCGGCGATTTCTGGAGCAAGTACATCCTCAGCGAGAATGCGACCACGAATGTTCTTTGATAAAGGAATAGCCATACCTGAAGCTGTTTGCTTCAAAATAATAATTCCCTCCTTTGTTCCACAATCATCTTCTGAAACAACCACATCCTGAGCAACGACGAAGAGCTTACGTGTGAGGTAACCAGCTTTGGCAGTGTTGAGGGCTGTGTCAGTAAGACCTTTACGAGAACCGTGTGTAGTAATGAAATATTCAATAGGAGTCAAACCTTCCTTTGCACAAGACAAGATTGGGAATTCAATAGTTTCTCCTGAAACTGATGCGATAAGACCTTTCATACCGGCCATGGCTGTAATCTGTGAAAGTGATCCGCGAGCACCAGATGTAACCATGTCGTAAACTGAACCCATTTTATCTAGTGATGCTGGAATAGCTTTTTCAACTTCACCCTTGGCATGTTGCCAAACTTCAATGTGCTTTCTAATGCGCTCTTCCTCTGTAAGAAGTCCATCGCCAAACTGCTTCGTGACGATATCAGCTTGAGCTTTGGCTCGTCCGATAATTTCACCTTTTGAAGCTGGAATTATAATGTCATCGATACCCCATGTTGTTCCAGAAACTGTAGCAAAACCAAAACCGAAAGACTTGATGCGATCTAGAATAGGAGCAACATTTGTAGCACCGAGAAGAATGATCATGTCGTCGATAATTGCAGCCAAACGCTTACGATCGATTTCCTTGTTGATAAATGGATAGTCTGCTGGCAAAATCTTGTTGAAGAGAATACGTCCAACAGTTGTTTCAAAAACTCCTTCCTTAAATTCTGCAAATTTCTTTGCATGGTAAGTACTACTCGAAGATGTTGAATCGTTGGCAGCTGGTGCGAGAACTTTTACCTTGGCACGAAGATCTATGTCACCGAAACTGTGTGCAAGGACAGCAGCATCTGGAGTTTCAAATATTTTTCCTTCACCTTTTGATTTTTCTGAAACTTTTGTAACCCAGAAACATCCGAGCACAATATCAAGCATTTTTGCTACGACTGTAGGATCATTGTTACCTGGTTTTAGAATGTTCTTGTCAGCGGCCATGATTTCCTTTGCTTCCATCTGGGCTTCTTCTGAAAGTGGGACGTGAACAGCCATCTGGTCACCGTCGAAGTCAGCGTTGAAGGCTGTACAAACGAGTGGGTGAACTTGGATAGCATTACCTTCGATAAGTTGAGGGCGGAATGCTTGAATACCAAGGCGGTGCAAAGTAGGAGCACGGTTCAAGAGAACGTATTTACCCTTGATAACTTCTTCGAGAATTTCCCAAACTTCCTTGGCACCATCATCAATGAGACGGTTAGCGCTGCGGATATTGTAAGCCAATTCTTTCTTGAGAATTCCAGAAATAACGAAAGGACGGAAGAGTTCCAAAGCCATGTGCTTTGGCAATCCACATTCATCAAGCTTGAGCTCTGGACCGACAATGATAACTGAACGACCAGAATAGTCTACACGCTTACCGAGAAGGTTTTGGCGGAAGAGACCACGCTTTGATTTCAAACTGTCGGAAAGTGATTTGAGAGCACGCTTTTGTGCGGCGATAGCAGCGGCACCAGCTGAAGATGAGTGACGGATAGAGTTGTCGATAAGAGCATCAACGGCTTCTTGGAGAATACGCTTCTCGTTACGAAGAATGACTTCTGGAGCGTTGATTTCCTTGAGCTTGAGCAAACGATTGTTGCGGTTGATAACACGGCGGTAAAGATCGTTAACATCTGATGTAGCATAACGTCCACCCTCGAGAGCAACCATTGGGCGAAGTCCTGGAGGAATAACTGGAATACGTGTGAGGAACATCCATTCTGGACGAACTTTTGATTTGATCATTTGCTTGACGAGTGACAAACGCTTTGCCAACTTCTCACGTTCTGCTGAACCAGCTTCTTCATAAGCTTTTTCAAGCTCTGGCTTCAACTTGTTGAGATCAATCTTTTTCAAAATATCATAAATAGCTTCAGCACCAATCGAAGCCTCAAAAACTGAACCATACTTCATGGCATACTTGTGATAAGTAGGCTCATCCATAACATGGCCAAGAGCAATTTCATCAATTTCTGTTTTTGCTGTAAGGAAAAGTTCTTTGAGAGCTTCCTTGGTCTTGTCGTCTTGAGCAGCTTTAACCTTGGTTTTGTATTCAGTATCAAGATCTTTGATGAACTGATCGAGTTCACTCTGGTGGACCTTGGTGATGATGTGGCCAGCGAAATAAACAACCTTTTCAAGATCAGAAGTCGTCATGCCAAGAACAAGACCAATACGTGAAGGAACTGAACGGAGGAACCAGATGTGAGCTACTGGAGTCGTAAGCTCAATGTGACCCATACGATCACGACGAACTATAGAACGAGTGATTTCCACTCCACATTTTTCACAGACAATACCTTTATAGCGAATGCCGCGATATTTTCCGCAGTAACATTCATAGTCATGATCTGGTCCAAAGATGCGCTCATCGAAAAGACCTGATTTCTCGGATCTTTGCGTACGATAGTTGATCGTTTCTGGCTTTGTGATTTCACCGTAAGACCATTCAAGAATCTTCTCTGGAGAAGAGAGTGTGAGGCGGACAACATCAAAATCCTGTGGCTCTGTAACTTTTTTTGTTGTGATTGTTGTAGTCATGATAATTTTGTTAATTTAAATGTTAAAGCGGTTTTTGATAATGAATGGTCTATTAATTGGTAAAAGTAAATTCTAAGTCTGACATGACTTGGTCGAAAGTATCGAAGCTTGTTGTTTTGTCAGGGGGCGTAACTGGAGCACTATTTTGACTTGGGCCATTACGCTCGCTTCCACTATAACGATTCCAACTAATGCGAGGAGTAATTGTGTAGTTTGTGCCACCGTTAACAACACAGTATGATTCAGCATAAGCAGCACTTTGCATGCCACCGTAAGTGTTACTTACGTCTGACTTAACGAAATCAATATCGTTATAAGTATCTAGTGTTCCAGAAGTATAGTATCCGTTATCATTACAAGGTGTTTGAATAGGAGAGTAATTTGGTACCAACCTTGAGTCCTGAATTCTAATACTGGTCATAGTTCCGTCGATATTATTAATATCCAATTCCCTACCGCCAGTTATATCTATGTCTGACACTTTGCTGCCTACCGGATACTGGAATGAAATTCCGTATTCTGGGTTTGAATATGTTTGTTTATCTTGAATCGAACCTTCTGTAACAGTAAATGGTACGAGATTACTCATCTTACCCCAAGGTTGTGTAAAGATCTTATAAACACCAGGAACAATATTCATGTAAGAAGTGCATGGTGCACCTGAATAACTATTATTCTGTTTACAAAGTTGTGCATCGATCTTAATCTTTATCATTTGATCAGCTCTTGGAACTAAACCGATACCAGGAAGAAAAGCTGTCTCACCCGCGACATTTTGAATATAAGCATCTAATTCACCTTCCAAACCAGCAAGATTTGTACCTACAATTTCTACGGTGGTGCCAACCGGTCCAGATGCAGGAGTGATTGAAGAAATGATTGCAGTTGGAAAAGGACCATCAGCGTTACAATGAGGATAATTTGTGGATCCATTAGAACATTTAAGAACTGACGGTGAAGTTGTCGTTTGGGTACTTGGCACACCATAATCGGTAACTAACGATTTGAGTGCATTCTGAAGAACTTGCTGATTCTGTTCATATGACATAATGCTGCACTGTAAACTAGATTTTATATAGTAAAGATCAGATCCTCTAGCATGTGCCACTACTGTGCCACCTTTATCATTGTCGTACGTCAGAAAACCAAGAGTGCCTGTGGCGCAACCCGCATTTTCTAATCGCTTACTTGAAAAAGCAACTGAATTTACGGCTTGGTCTCCAGATAGATGATAAGCTGTATGTATTAAATCTGAAAGAGAGTCCGGCAAAGTAAATTTCAATCCTAGATCAGTAATATCATATACCTGCCAATTATCCGTTACTATACCGACTCGTTTATTGGTTACTTGGTTTGTTGTTGTAACTACCGGAACTTCTACTAGCGAGTCGCCAGTAAGTTGATAACTCACTACTTTTCTAAGTGATGCACAACACATGCCATCTCCTGGACCTTGAGTAAGAAAATCTACAGTAATAACTTCGTTATTGATCGAAATGTTATTGATTATAGATCTATCACCAAGTCCCTTTGATGTAATGTATTTTGGTTCGCCATTTTGATTTACAAAAACTGCAAGAGCATAAAATTGCCCTGTACCACCAGTATTTGTAACAGTAATTGCAGCAATATCAGAGACATCATCTCCATTTATATCACCAATAGCATAAGATGTTGATGCTGTTGCCAATTTAATATCAACAGAAATGTCACTATTTGCTTTTCCAGCACCAGAATATACGCCTTGATAATGACCGTTAACAAGAGTTGTTGTACCACCGTTGAAAGGATCTGGAATTTTTGCATTTAGAAGCTGAGAAAATTCAATCTGTTTTGAAAGCTGGATGGAACGATTATACTGATCAGCTCTTTCCTGAGGGGAAACATCATTTGCAGTCTGATTTCTAAGATTCCAGTAGAACAAACCACCAGCAACTAATACAGCAACAATAGCGAGTACCAGTGGAATTACAAAACCTTTTTGAGTATTTTTTATAATATTCATAGAATTTTATTATTCCTCCTCAACTTTACTCTTCTTAACAAGTTCTACATTCAAGGCCAAACCTCTCAAAGTCTTCAAAAGAACATTGAACGATGCTGGCAAGTTTGGAGCCTTCATGCGCTCACCCTTAACAATAGAATCGAATGTCTGTGAACGACCGACGATATCGTCAGACTTAACTGTGAGAATTTCGCGGAGTGTGTGCGCTGCACCGTGACCTAAGAGTGCCCAGACTTCCATTTCTCCAAATCTCTGACCTCCACCTTGAGCTTTACCTCCGAGTGGCTGTTGAGTGATGAGAGAATAAGGACCAATAGAACGCATGTGAATCTTGTCTTCCACCATGTGGTGAAGCTTCAAGATATACATATAACCAACTGCGATTGGTTGATCAAAATGTTCACCTGTGCGACCATCGCGAAGTTTCATCTTTCCTGATTTATCGAATCCAGCCTTTACAAGCTCATCCTTGATTTCTGCATCTGTAGCTCCCATGAAAGGAGGAACGACGGCTTGATAACCAAGTGCGTTTGCGGCTAGACCCAAGTGTAATTCTAGAATCTGTCCGAGGTTCATACGTGATGGCACGCCGAGTGGTGTAAGAATAACATCAACTGGAGTTCCATCTTCCATATATGGCATATCTTCTTCTGGAAGAATCTTTGAAATAACACCTTTGTTTCCGTGACGACCGGCCATTTTGTCACCGACTGAAACGTTACGAACCTGAGCAACTTCAATATAAATTTTCTTGATGATACCAGACTCGAGCTTGTCACCATTCTCACGTGAGAAAATCTTGACAGAAATAATACGACCGCGCTTTCCATTTTCCATGCGCTTTGAAGTATCCTTCACATCGCGAGCTTTTTCACCGAAAATCGAACGGAGCAAGCGCTCTTCTGGAGTAAGTTGTGTCTCACCTTTTGGAGAAATTTTACCAACAAGAATATCGCCTGGACGAACCTCTGCACCAATGCGAACTATTCCCTCTTCTGTAAGATTTTTGAGCTTGGCTTCACCAACGTTTGGAATATCACAAGTCGTAACTTCTGGACCGAGCTTTGTGTCACGAACATTCACTACGAATTCCTCGATGTGAATAGAAGACCATTTTGCATTCTTCACGACACGCTCTGACAAAATAATGGCGTCTTCGTAGTTGGCACCAGACCATGACATGAAGGCTACGAGTGCATTGTGCCCAAGAGCGATCTGACCATTTTCTGAAGTAGAAGTATCAGCCAAAACATCACCCTTCTTTACTTTGTCACCAAGAGAAACTATTGGGCGCTGATGGAATGCGGTAAAACCATTTGTACGTGAGAAAAGAATAAGATCATATTCGTGTTTCTTTGCTGGCTTACTACCATGAGCTTTTGACTCGAAGACGATCTTCTGAGCATCAACATGGATAATTTCACCATCTTCTGGAGCAACAACGATACGTCCTGTATCAAGAACAGCCTTTGCTTCCATACCAGTTGCAACTATTGGAGCTTCTGGAATAAGACAAGGTGTAGCTTGTTTCTGCATGTTCGATCCCATCAATGCGCGGTTTGCATCATCGTGGTTCAAGAAAGGAATAAGAGAAGCGGCAACTGAGAAAGCTTGGTTGGCGGCGACGTCGATGAAGTCAACTTCTTCACGCTTCACAACAGCTGGACGACCATTCTGACGTGCTTCGACTTCTTCAGCCTTGATGAGACCAGTAGTTGCATCATAAGGAGTAGCAGCATGAGCAATGTGGTGATTCTCTTCTTCCAAAGCATTCATATAAATAATTTCCTTTGTAATCTTACCGTTTTTGACACGAGCATAAGGAGTCTCGATCATGCCAAATTCGTTGACCTTGGAATAAGTCGCGAGACGCAAAACTAGACCAATGTTTGGACCTTCAGGAGTTTCGATTGGACAAAGTCTTCCGTAGTGAGATGGGTGAACGTCACGCACTTCGAAGCCAGCTCTTTCACGAGAAAGACCACCGGGTCCGAGTGCTGTAAGAGTTCTTAGGTGAGACATTTCTGAAAGTGCATTCTCTTGCAACATGAACTGAGACAATTGATTTGTTGTGAAGAATTCCTTGATACGAGCTTGGAGTGGACGAGGATAAATAAATGAAACAGGTAAAGTAATATCAGGTTCGATAGTAGACATCTTATCCTGAATATTTCTCTTCATCTGTGTAAGACCAAGGCGAATACGCTGTTCTAAGAGTTCCCCAACGTATCTGACGCGACGTGAACCAAGGTGATCGATATCATCTGGCAACATATCTGGCGTATTGTTCATCTCTACGATGTGACCAATAGTAGTAACAATATCGTCAAGAGAAATTGTACGGCGCTCTAGAGACTTTTCATCCATAGGCTTTGCAAAACGCTTGTTGAAGCGGAAGCGACCAACACGAGAAATATCATAACGGTCGGCTGAGAGAACGGATTTGATGAATGAACGAGCATTTTCTGCAGTAGCCAAGTCACCATCACGAAGACGCTTGTGAATTTCTATAAATGCATCGTCAGCAGTCTTGGCGTGATCTTTGGCCAAAGTAATGTCAATAACTTTCTTGGCTTCTGGATTTCCTTTGAAAAGAGCTTCGATGGCTGCATTCGTGTCAGCACCGAGAACACGGATCAGTGATGTAATTGGAAATTTTCTCTTGCGGTCTATACGAGTGTATATAGTGCCATCTGTGTCCATTTCGATTTCCATCCAAGCACCGCGAGCTGGAACAACCTTGGCACCAAAGTATACTTTTCCGCGGACTTCGTTGGCTGTGAAGAAAATACCAAAAGAACGTGCAAGTTGTGGAGCAATAACACGTTCAACACCGTTGATGATGAAAGTACCGTGGTCTGTCATCAATGGAAAATCAGCAAGAAACATTTCCTGCTCTTTCACAACATTGAGAGATTTGTTCTTCAAAGTAACTGTAACTTTGATCTGACCCTCATAGTTGAGCTTATTCGTCTTTGCATAGTGCTCATTGAATTTTGGACGAATGAGTTCGACTTTGCCAAATGAAAGTTCAAATTTCTTTTCTGCATAGTCTTTGATGTCAGAAAATTCTTTGAGCAAATTCGCGAGACCTTGCTCAATAAGTGTATTGAAAGAAGACAGCTGTGACTCGACCAAATTTGGCATCTCTACAAGTGGAGCTTGGTAACGTGAAAAGAATTTCTGTGGACGAGCGGCTGTGTGTTGATTCGACATGTTTTTATTTTTATTAAAATTAATTATTAAAATTTGCGCGCACTACGAAGAATTTTATTTAGATCAAAACCGAGGCACGTACCCGTAACAACACAAAAGGCGCTCCCGAGGACAGGAACGCTACTATTCATGCAGTTATTGCAGTTGAATATGCACGGGTAAGGACTAAATAATGGCTAACCTTGCCTATAATCCTCCGCTAAGTGGGCAGAACGCAATCTGCGAAGTTGGGGCTACCTTATCAGATACTAGAAAAAAGTCAAGGGGTTTGGGGCTGGCGTGGGTGGGGATAAGAAAATAGGCATCTAGACCATGATCATATAGGTTAGCTTTCGGAACTTACTAATCAGAAATATTATTTCAAAACGAGTATTCAGGAGTTAATTATCTTTCAAATTTGATGAATCCATTACTGTTTAACCACGACCATAGCATGTCGGCACTGCGACCTTCCTTTATTTCTCTTTTTGATAATTTCTCAAAAATTTCTTTAGCTGATAACACGATAGTATCAATATCACCTTGCTCAGCCTCTTCAAGCTCCTGCTCTCCAAACTTTGCACCAGTAACCTTAAAATAATGTAAATCCCACTCGACCGATGCTCCGGCTTTTGAAACTTCAAGTGGTTGATAATCACCTCCTGAAATGCCAGCCTCTTCCTTCCCTTCTTTTTCAGCAGCTCTTTGTGCAATACCCGCGATATCTGTGCCAGATTTTCTATGTTCATCCAATTGATCAAGAGTATCAAAAACTTTACCTCCAGGTAACCTAAAATCATAACCTCCTGCCTCTCTACGTAATTCCTTGGTCATAAGCAATGCCTTCATACCGTCCTTTTCTGTCTCAATAATAAGACGCACACCTGGAGCTCTAACGGCTGCTTCAAATTTTACACCAGGCTTCCCCTCAAAAGTAACAATTTCAAACATCTTCCCTTTGTAGGCAATTTCAAACTTAGGTTTCATCTCTAGTGAACTTGGTTTTGGTGTTTCATTTTTATCCATAATACACATATATTATCACAATCTTACTAAAACAAAAGTTAAAGTTCTGAACATTCCCTATTCGATAGTGAGTGACGGATTCAATCTTTAATCTCAAACATTTTCTTAAGTTTTCTGATATCTTTTTTATTATCCACACACACTTCAAATAGTGGCCACTCCTTCTGAAATCATATTATTTTACAAGATTAATTTTATTAATATGAGCAATAATATCAATCTTATTTTTCTCAAACTTCTCGTCCATCTTTTTGTCAACATGGCTAATAATAGCTAATCTATTTTTCTCGAACTTTTCGTCCATTTTTTTTCCAAACTTATCTTCAAAATCAATAAAACTATTAAGTATAAACTTCTCCATACCAACAAACCCTTCCCATGTAAATTTCCTCAGATTCCTAATATCAGCATCGACATTATCAAAACGTATCCCGGTATCTGTTTTGAAATCTAGCATCTCATCTTTAAACTCCCCAAACTCCTCTTTTGTCACGTAATTATTTTGCATAGGTGAAAGTATCATAGTAGACATATTTAATTTTAACTTAGTTGATAATTCGGTCTGCGATCAACGATCCTAATGCAACCGAATTAACAGAGAGGCGATTGCACGCAATGTTCGATGTGTTATTGATACAATTTTATCAAAAAGAAAATAGCGCATGCAAGATTACATGCGGAAATTTTTGTGTTGGAATTAAATTAGATCAAAAAATAATCACCACTATGGCTCCAGTCGCTTTATTCCACGATAAAGATATGTTACTTCCCTGACGTTTGGTAGATTAAAAATCTTCATAAGCATTCTAGTAGGACCAGGAGCAAAACCACCATGTGGAGGACATCCATATTTAAAGAAATTCAAATATGTTGAAAAAGACGAAGTATTAAATCCTTTCTCTTTAATTTGTTTTTCCAACTGCTCAACCCTATGTTCTCTTTGAGCACCGCTCGTGATCTCAAGTCCATTCCAAAGTAAGTCAAAACTTTTTGTTACTGAAGGATCATCTTCCTTTTTCATACTATAAAATGCTCTGACAGATGCAGGAAACTCGTGGATAAATACAAATTCGCTGCCAGTTTTTGTTTTTCCAGCCCGATGTCCGCCTGCTCCGCGTCGCGTTG
>CAIVGA010000007.1 GCA_903905325.1 uncultured bacterium | reverse complement strand
TCAGTTTTGGATGCGAATACCCCCTCTAAATGGGTCAGTTTTCAATGCGCGCCAACAGGCAATGCGCACCTACATGTCGGAACTACCGCCATTCGTGGTTGACGACCTGTTGGCCAAGCCAGTGCGGCAGATTCTGCGTGAGATGATGGCAGCAATGCTGGCGTGGCAAGAGAATCATTCATCGCAGTGATTTTATTCTTTCACTTATCGAGCAAGCTAACCGGTCAGTGCAGAATGGTGTTCGCCATTCTGAAAATACGTTTCATTATTGCAGCCCAAGGCAAGCAACATATCCTGGCCTGAATTAAAGCCTGTGGCTGCCACTGGCGACTCATTTTATGCAGGGAAATTGGTTACACGGTGGGTGCACACGGGGGCAGGGCGACTATGTTTACGATTGTCCTTTTAAAAGACGTTTATTAGGGTGGAAGCGCCTAGTTATTGGACAACTGGTATTAGAATATTTACACTTTGCAGTATTATTTTAGTAGGCCTACTTCATCGGCTTTGGAGGCGGTCTTTTGGGAGAGCTTTTTCCGCCGCCACCACATCTTGCAGGAAAAATTGAAAAAACAAGTGAATAGACAATGAGTAATTTGGAATCGGTTTTCATGAGGCACCTTAACGATTTAAAGTTGAAATGCTATATCAAAATTTTGTGGGTATAGCAGGCCCTATTTACTAGCGCCACTCACAAGTCCCGCGTCATCACGAAATTGTTTTGGAGAAACGCCAAAACGATTCTTAAAAGCACGGCTAAAATGTGACGCATCGTTGAAACCCCATTGATAGGCGATATCAGACACTCTGCTAGATTCTGTTCGACCGCTTTCTAGTGAATCACGACAGCGTTGCAAACGCATCTCTCGAATCCATGAGGATACGGTTTGTCCAGTCTGCTCAAAAATCATGTGGAGGTATCGAACAGAAATCCTATTTGCATGTGCAATATTACCAGGGGTCATATTCTCATCTTGAAGATTATCCAGGATGTAATTCTGGGCTCCGCGCAGATATTGTTGTGATAGACCATTAGGCATATGATCAAGACTATGCCCCAAGCAGGAAGTTACTAACTCAAGAGTAATTCGTTTTATTGTTGAATTGTCCGATACGTCGAAAGCGCCTTCATGATTTGTAAGGCACGCAAGATGCGAATTTAGCATAGCGCCCATTCTCGTCGTGCCGTCGATGACAGTTGAATTTAAAACCGTGTCTCGTGGTAGGCGTTCCTTGATTTGCGCGCAAGGAATCATGAGAGTGGATTTGTGTAAATTCTCAGTGACTTCAAACTTCATTTCTTTATCACTCAACCACACAAAGAGATCGCCGGCACCATACGTTTTAACCTGGCTACCACAACGAAAATTTTCTCTTCCTGAAAATGTCAACTGAACGCCAAGATACGGTTCGCAATCCTTGCTTAAATTCGATTTCAATCGTTGTCCCGAGCAGGGTGTGGTTATGCACTCTATAAGCCTTAACCCGTCACCCAAAGATTGTTGACGTATTTTTGCTGAAAAGTCTTTCGGGTTTTCATTGAGCACTGTCCAGTCTTGGTAGGCGGAGCAAAGATTCTTTTGCCACAGATCTGTTTGATCAGATCGTGAAAAACCATCGCTCGACCACCATGCGGATCCTGCTGTCTGTGACGCGCTCATAATAACCCCTCGGTATTTTTATATTTTTAATTCAGTTACTTGGCCGGTGGAAAAAGCATTTTCTGTGGAAAGAAAAGTTAAGCCTTTTTGCATTGGCGCTAGTGACTTTTTATATGTAGCTATTGTACTTAATACGCTACATATTGCAGCCATGTTTTGCGCATAGCGAAATAAGTCTTTATTTATAGAGCAATTAAGTCTGCTTATCTACCATCGACATTCTTCCTGGTTTCCAAGCAGACGAGAACCATACAAATATACTGTATATTTACACAGTATTATTAGTTAAATTCCTTATGTTTAGTTCAATTTTTTTAAATTGAGTCAAAAGTTGTTAAAGTATTGCACATAATTTCTCGATTGAACGCGGG
>CAIVGA010000006.1 GCA_903905325.1 uncultured bacterium | reverse complement strand
GTGAATCGTGGATACAGACAACGGATATATCAAGTTCTGTTGGATCGTTAGAATTCACGTCCGCGAACATGTTTTTTGTCTCAAGATCAAGGGTAATTTTTCGCATGGGGAATATTTTACAAAGTGATTTTTTAACCAATTTCCTCTTCCGCACCGGTTTTCATATCCTTAACTCTATATTGACCAGTTTTGACTTCTTCATCGCCTATACAAATAACTTTGGCAACGCCCCTTTTGTTAGCCTTAGAAATTTGATCACCTAATTTTTTACCAGAAAGATCAACAGAAACACGGTTGCCTTCGTCGCGCAGTTCACTGGCAACCTCTAGGGCAAAAAGAGTGTTTTTTTCTTCAACGACGCAAATAGCAATATCGGCCGAAGCTAGTGCAGGAGGAAGTGTACCGTAAGTCTCCATCAAATCTCGAGCAATAACATCACCAGCACCAAAACCTACTGCTGGAACTTTTTCATTACCAAAAAGTGCAAGAAGATCATCATATCTACCGCCACCAAAAACAGAACGACGGTTGGCTGGATTGAGATCAAACACCTCAAAAACAATGCCAGTATAATAGTCAAAACCGCGCATAAGCGTAGGATCAAAACGCACGTTTTTTATACCGAGATTTGCGAGACCATCGATGATGGTTTGAATTTCTGATGCATTATTTACACCAGATTTTCCTGAAATTTTTGCAGAAAGGTCGGTCAGGTTTTTTGAATTGAGTAAGGCCAAGAATTCAGCGGCTTTAACACTCAATAATTTCTCAATTTCTGAATTGAAGACATCCGCAGGTAACTTGTCTTTTTTATCAACCAGTTTTGAAACTTTTCTGGAAATTTCCGCATCAAGCCCGAACATGTCTCGCAAGATATAATTCATCAACTTACGACTATTTAAGCGTATTTCGAAGTCAGTATCCTTCAAGCCGTATGCACGAGTAATATCATAAGCCATGTTTATGACTTCTATTTCTGCTGCCAGAGATTCTACGCCGAAAATATCAACATTCAACTGCCAATGTTCACGAACACGACCACGTTGAGGTTGTTCATAACGGAAAAGATTTGGAATCGAAAACCAACGAAGAGGGAATATAAGTTCGCGTTTTCTGGCAGCCACCATACGTGCGACAGTAGGAGTCATTTCTGGTCTCAATGTAACTTCACGATCTCCACGATCAGTAAATGTGTAAGTTTGCTCATTCACGATTTCTTCGCCAGATTTTGCCCGATATAGATCTGCTGGTTCAAGAACTGAAGCATTATATTCTTCGTATCCATATTTCTCTGAAACTGAGCGCCAAATATCGAAAATCTTGTTTTCTATAGCCATATCTGCAGGAAAAAAGTCACGTACTCCCTTGTATGCGTCTGTTGAAAGTTTTTTTGCCATGAGAACATTATAGCATATTTGGCCTTTTTTCATAAAATCTTTGGTGAAAATTCATTATTTCTGCAGGGTTTCTATACCTGTACCAATTATAATTTCATTCATTATTAATTGTTAGTTTAATTATCAATAGTCGATTATTTAATTACAAAAAAATTGTATGAAAATATATAAAAATAAAGGTTTTACTCTTATAGAGATTCTGGTAGTTATCGGTATTATTGCCGTGCTTGCTGCGGTGGTTCTCGTAGCAGTAAATCCGTCTCGTCAGTTCAAGCTAGCTAGGGATTTACAAAGGAGTACAAATCTTGACGCAATTCTCAACGCAATTCATCAGAATATGTCTGAACACCGTGGCATATTCGTCTGCGGTGGTACTACGCGAGATATCCCACTTGTGTTTACGAGGATAAAGAGTCAGGCAACAAGTACCGGTGGTGGTTCGGGCTCCAGTAATTTAGGTGATATAGCTTCATGTCTTGTTCCAAATTATATAGTGTCATTACCATTTGACCCATCTTTATCTGGTGCTCATTATGCTAGCTCTACGGATTATGATACTGGTTATGATTTTATGCAGAATAGTGATGGGCGTTTGGTTGCGAGCTCTACAGGCGAATTGACACCTATCATTTCCGACACACGGTGATAGTATATACGCGTGTCATCATACAGATATACATTACTGGTTGGTTGCATCGCTACGCTGATTTTGGCTGTGGGTGTATCTATTAAGATTGTAATGATTATTCAAGACGGAAAAATCACCGCACCACCAATATTCAATGTTGTAACACAGTTAGTTCCAGATCAGTCATTTTTTTCATGGAATAACATTAATACACAATCGGCGAAAGAGGTAACTGAAAAAACTATAACCGCTAGAGCTTATATTGTTGGCAATATTAATACAGGTCAGGTGTATACACAATTGAACGCAACAAAGGCTTTACCGGTTGCTTCAATGTCTAAACTTATTACAGCGTTGACGGCTTTGGATGAATATAAACTGGATACAAAAATTACTATTACTCCAGAAGAAGTCAATGTTCCGGCCGACGGAAGTCATCTTCAGGCGGGTGAAACCTTTACAGTTGGTGAACTTATGTACCCGCTTTTGCTTGATTCGTCTAATGTTGCCGCAGAAGCTCTGGCCTCATCTACTGATCGAAAAAAGTTTTTGACGCTTATGTCTGGCTATGCATGGGAAGTTAGTATGCCTTCTTCGTATTTTGCTGATCCATCTGGCTTAGATTCTCAAAACAGAGCGTCAGCCAAAGATTTGTTTACTCTGGCACAATATTTGACTAAATATCGTCCAGATATTCTAGCTATTACAAAAACTATAAAGATAGCCACAGCTACAACTACTGAGCATGGTAGTCATGTTTTCGCCAGTATTCATCCTTTTGTTAATGATCCAAATTTTCTAGGAGGGAAGACCGGTCATACAACAGCGGCCGGTGATACAATGCTCACTATGATAAATATAAATGGCCAATCTATAGCCGTTGTTATTCTTGGAGCAGACTCTGGTTCAAGAGAAAGTGACACGCGACTTTTGATGGCAAAGGTTAGTCAGCTGATTTAATTCAAGGCCACACGACTTAATTCAAGGCTGTGCGGCTTAGAAACATGAGACGGTCTTTTTTCCATAACCATTCAGCAATGTGGAATATTGTATAAGTGATAAAGAATGCAGAAGCGACATCAATAGAATAGTGCAGATGTCCCATGAGAACAATTATACCGAACATTATTGCACTTAAGAGACAAAATACACGAAGAGATTTGTTATTCCAGAACACCAGAGCCATAAGAAATGGTAACCCTGTGTGACCAGAGAAGAAAAGGTCGCCACCAGAACTAAACAAAAAGAAATTTGTACTTGATGTGAATGTTTTCAAAATGTTCCAATCCAATGCATCCAAAATGATTCTGTCTGGTGACGGTCCAATGTGTGTCAGTGTAATAAAAATAGAACGAGTAAGAACAAATAAAGCGATACTTTTCAAGGTAAATGGAATTCTTTTTGGATCATGAAATGTAAATAAAGCTATGATAAACCAGAAAATAATTGGACCATAAACAAAAATCTCATCTACATTGAAGGTAGGAATATTACTTAGGATTATATCTGTAACAGAATTACTTTCTCTGCTAAGGGCATATGCAGCCGCATAATAGTTTATGACGAAACTGATAATCAAAAGTACAAATGCAACACCGCAAGATATAAGAAATTCTTTCCGGGTGAAATGGTCTTTATATTTATTCTTAATCTTTTCTATATGCTTGTTCATTTGAGGTTTTGTGTACTATGACAGACTTTGTTTAATTCAGCAATATCAGCTTTTGTTAGACTGTCACTTTTCCCTTGGTTTATGCGATACATTATAGCTTGAGGGTCAGATACGTGCTCCATTCCCAGTGCATGCCCAAGCTCATGTTCGAGCACACGGATCAGTGCTGTATGAGTACTATATTGATAAATATCGATTTTTGTTGAAGTAGCAGTTTGTACATATTCCCCCTCATTGAACTCTTGTCCAGTTGATGAACCGATAGAATTATAATTCTGCACAGATGAATTGAGACTGTTTGCTATTGAATTTAACGTAGTGATGATCGAATTTATCGAATCCGCATGGGCATTTAGTAAGTTTTTTTGTTGAGTGATTTCAGCAAAGACTTTTGGTGTAGCACCACCTCTAGAGTTCCAATAATTCACTTGTGTTTCGTATGATGCTTTATCGATGTTATATTGCGTCACCATAGTCTTATATTCACTTGTTAGTGAGTCATAAGACGATCGACCGTTTTCAATGGTTATACCTAACTGTGTTAATTTATCAGTTGCTTGTTGGCGGTAGTCATATATGAGATTTATTACCATATCTCCAGTTGGCGAGTATTCAAAAAGTGGTTTTTTTGTGGAGTTAGTAGAATTACTCGAACTGCCAGGGTTCGTAGAAGAGCTCATTTTCCATGCAGAATCCCATGTAGACGCAGACTTTTCTATATCAAATAAAAAATCTTTTTGTGATATTCCAAATCTTTGGTCAAATATTCCAATTTTGTAAGTAATCGGTTGAGAGCAGGGGATTTCTTGCTTTGTGATTTGTTGAGTAATTTGTCCTAGATATTTACTTGATGTAGCGAGTATTTGATTTCTATTGGTGTATCCAAAATATATAAAAACGACCAGAAGGGAAGTAGAGATGAGATATTTAACAACTTTCATTTACTAATTATATCACCGTCTATGTAATTTTTGGGCAAGTGTTGAGTAAGCGTGGAGTAAATATCATAAAAAAACTCGCCCGTATCTCGGCGCGAGTTATATCAAGTTGCAATCGTGTCGAATTGCGATCGCATTAATTCCAAATACCAGTAAGTTGCCAAGAAGCAAATTTAAGTAGTGCATTCATTACCAAACAAATGAAAACAAAGATAATGAACCTAACTGTGCCTTTGTGAAACCTTGTCCATCTGTGGACAGTGACACTTGTGTTATCCGACCATGTCCTAACTATCTTTGGCACTAACGTATATTTGATTAGAACAAATGTCGCCAAAGCATCAATGATGTAAGTCACCAAACCTCGGATATTCCAAAATTTGGCTTTTCCAATCAAGAACTGAGCTTGTCCCCATTGTACAACTTCGTGTAAATGTAGATTCAATTTTTACCCCCCCCTTTTTTTTCTTTTTTCTCCAATCATATAACCATATTTTTGACTGTTTTTCAATCAATATTCACCAATATTTACTTGCATTTTTTTATATAAAGTATAGAGTGATTCCAGATGTTCGAACTAAATCAACACAGAACAATCAGGGAGGAATTCTTATATGAATTCAAGTGCTCAAAGTGCTTCAGGTCTTGCTGTTAGTGGTGTCGTGGGGAAAGGTGATGATCATCTTAAGATCTATGTCTTGGATACATGTGTGCTTTTACACGATCCCAAGGCGTTTCTAGCTTTCAAGGAACATGATGTAGTAATTCCAATCGTGGTTCTAGAAGAGCTCGATAATTTGAAGCATGACGATCGGCGGGGTGCAACGGTGCGGGAAGTAATCCGTCAGCTTGACGATTTTGTTGGTGACAAATCTATTCAACATGGCGTGAAGCTACCCGGTGGTGGAATGCTTAAAGTTGACATGGATGGTGAAAATCCAGATCGGTTACCCAAGGGGTGGAATCGTGAAAAACCCGACAATCTCATTATCCTTACAGCTTCGCGTTTGAAGGATACTCGTACCGATCGTACTGTGGTGTTGGTCAGTAAAGACAACAACATGCGCCTTAAGGCTAATAGTCTCGGCGTCACGAATGAAGATTATCGTAACGACAATACGCCGGATGCAAAAAGATTGCTTGCAGAAATTGTTGAGATCATTGTCAACGATGATGCCATTGTTGAGATTCATCAAAATCCACACACAAAGATGGTTGGGATTGGGTCGACTGGTTTGGACGCTGATATTATCGGTATGTTGTATCCGAATATGCCATGTCGTCTGACGGGTCGGAATGCCCGTAACACAGCTTTGGCAGTTTACAAGAAATCTGATAACGCTTTTCATTTGGTCGGCAAGCCAAGTAAAGACGCAAAAAAAGGTATTGTTCCTCGTAATGACGAACAGGCTTTTGCGTTGTATCTTGCCATGGATCCGACGATCCAGGTTGTGGCTTTGTCAGGTCAAGCAGGCACAGGGAAAAGTCTGATGGCGCTTCTTGCGGGTTGGAGACAGGTTATTCTTTCAGAGTATCGTGGAGCTAATGTTGATCCTCAACAGATGCCAAATCTTGGTCGGATTTTAGTTTTTCGTCCGACACACGAAATTGGTAAAGAACTCGGATTTCTTCCGGGCACATTGGAAGAGAAAATTGCTCCTTGGCAACGGCCGACTTTGAGTAATCTGGCCCTCCTCGCAGAGAAATTCACCGGAGGCGTGGATCATGATATCGCCAGACTGATGCAAGACCAGAAGATTGAGATTCTTCCAATCAACCACATTCGTGGTGACACAGCGAATCACACGTTCATGATTGTTGATGATGCTCAAAACTTGACGCCACACGAGATGAAAGCAATCATTACTCGTGTTGGTCAAGGTACCAAAGTGATCATCAATGGTGACTTGGAACAAGTTGACGTTAGCTTTCTTGGACCTACGTCCAACGGATTTGCTCACGTTATCTCCAAGTTCCACGGTTGGTCAAAATATGCTCATCTGCGTTTAACTAAAGGTGAGCGGTCTGAGGTCGCTGAATACGCGGCGAAGATTCTGTAAAAGTAGTTTGATGTACTGGTCAGGCATACCAATGCCTGGCCTTTTTCTTATGCTATAATATTTGTAGTAAATTATTTTAATTAAAAAAGAGGTTTAAATCCTCAAATTTTAAACAAACACATGAAAAAAATTCGCGTAGCTATAAATGGTTTCGGACGTATAGGTCGTGCATTCGTCAAGGTTGCCAGAAATCGTCCCGAGATAGAGATTGTCGCTATCAATGATCTTGGTGACATCAAGAATTTCGCTTATCTTCTCAAATATGACACAGCTTATGGTGTAAGCCAGTTTGATGTTTCTATAAATGAAAAAGCCGGCACGAATGGCGCACTCGTCGTAGATGGTCATGAGATTCTTTTTATAAGTCAGCGTGATCCCGTTCAGCTCCCATGGAAAAAATTGGATATTGATGTAGTTGTTGAGTCTACTGGACTCTTTACTTCTAGCGAAAAAGCTCAAGCTCATATTGACGCTGGTGCCAAGAGGGTAGTTGTGTCTGCTCCAGTCAAAGATGCTCCAGATTCAAAGGTTCAAGGCGCAACAGTTCTTATGTCTATGAATGAAGACAAGCTCGAAGGTTGCCAGATTTCATCAAATGCTTCTTGTACCACCAATGCCGGTTCACCACTCATCGCTATTTTGAATGAAGCGCTCGGTATTGAAAAAGCTTTACTCAGCACTGTTCATGGTTATACGGCTAGTCAGTCACTTGTTGATGGTCCTGCAAAAAAAGATCTTCGTGAAGGTCGTGCGGCTGCTCAGAACATTGTTCCATCATCTACTGGTGCTGCTATTGCCGTCACCCAAGTTATGCCAGAGCTCAAAGGTTTGTTCGATGGTATTTCCATTCGCGTTCCAGTCGTGACAGGTTCTATTGTTGATGTGACTTTTGTCGCGAAAAAATCTACTACAGCAGAGGAAGTTAATGCAATTTTGAAAAAGGCTGCAGCCGACAAACGCTGGAATGGTATTTTTACTGTCACAGAAGAACAGTTAGTTTCTCATGATATTATCGGCAATCGTCACGCTTCAATAGCCGACCTCGCATTCACTCGCGTAGTTGGCGGCAATCTCGTAAAAGTTCTCGCTTGGTATGACAATGAAATGGGGTATACATACACACTCGTTGATCATGTGGTGAAGGCTGGGATGTTGGTGTAGCTGACATTTTTTGGCTGATGGATTTTTGTTGCAGGTATTTATAGCCATTTTTTGTAGCCCAAACACACACTCTCGAAAACACGTTTTTCTGCAAATGGGAATCATTCCCATTTGTCGACG
>CAIVGA010000005.1 GCA_903905325.1 uncultured bacterium | reverse complement strand
CACACGGATTCTGCCTCAATTTGGCAACCTCTTCATTTGAAAATATTGTTCTCATATTTCTTTTGTTAGTCTAATAATTGTAACAAAAGAAAGCAGCTGACACTCTATTGGTGTCCACTTTATGGGGTACAGATCAGTTGTGCGCCCAGTTGGATTCGAACCAACGACCCACTCCTTAAAAGGGAGTTGCTCTACCACCTGAGCTATGGGCGCATGTAACCGCAATCGTTAAGTAATCAATTCATTTACACTAACAGATTCCTAGATTAGCACGTCAAGAGCAGTCTCTCAATAGCCAGCTCCATATCACACATTCCACGATGTCCATCATGATACATCACGATTAATTTTTCCATCAATGAACTCAACTCATCTTTTGAGTAATTTCCAGCTGTTTTTGAAGCGCCAGCAGTAACTAACATTGTTTTTATTTTCCAAAAAAGTGTTCCGACTATCCCCTCTGGCACTGCCCCACTTTCTATAGCCTGACGATATATGAGCCATGCCTTGAAATGATTTCTAGAGCTTACCGCGTCACCCAAAGCAAAAATATTGAATTCTTTCTTAGGTGCTCCTTCCACAACATCACTCACAACGATTTTTTCCGCATATTTTTCGAATGCTCTTTTGAGATCGACAAGCACTTTGCCTTCCAAAACGATAAAGATGTTCTCCGATTCATTCATAATTTCCAAAAGATCAGGTAAACCTTCCTTAGCACCAGCACTTTCTGTAACACGGTTCAGTAATACAATTGATTTTGAAGAAAAAAGACCTTGGCCACCAGCGTGCTCCTTTATAATTTCCGAACTCCAATTGTCAGCATCAATTTCCAGGAATGCAGCGTCGATCTTCTTGGTGCGTAGAGAGTTTACGAGCACATGAGCCTTATTACTAGAAGCGATTGAATTGGTGCCGTGAAAGATATAGAGCATGTGATTAGTATAGCGCGTCTGCCAACGGTTCGGCGAATTACCTATAAAAAAGTAATTTTCCTTTCATTTTCACCTATGTGGTCAAAATCTATTTGAGAAATATTTGTAGGTAATCCGGTCTTCACATTTTCAGCCCATTCTATTAAAACAAGATTGCTTGGATCAGAAACTATTTGCTCAAAGTTAAGTGCGGATAATTGATCGCCATTTTCAAGACGATAAGCATCGATGTGGATCAGGTGTTTAAATTTATTCGTGACGTCTGTGGTAGCAGGAATTTCGTAAATTTTCATCAAAACAAAAGTTGGGCTCGTTATATTTTCTGTAATTCCTAGTGCATGAGCCACAGCTTGCGTAAAAGTAGTTTTTCCAGAACCAAGTTGGCCATTGAGCGCAACGATAGTGGCTTCATCCTTTTTCGCCGACAAACTAACGAGCCATTCTTGAGCTATTTTTTCTGTTTCGGATAGTGATCGTGAAATTATAAGTTTCATTTTAGTGGTACCGCGGATTATTTCAACTCTCCCCAATTATCGCCAATATGCGCGCTCGACTCAAGAATGATACCTTGGATTTTTTCTGGTTTGATAACTGTCTGCATAATTTCTTTTATATCTTTGGTAAGCTCTGCGATTTTTTCGGTACGAATTTCATAAACAAGTTCGTCGTGCACTTGAATAATCGGAAAAACATCGTTTTCAAGGCCCTCCTTTTTCACAAAATCCTCAACCTTGATTAAGGCTAGCTTAGTGATATCAGCTCCAGTACCTTGAATCGGTGCATTAATAGCCATGCGCTCAGCTGCCGCACGTATAAAAGGAAGTTTGGACTTTATTCCCTCGAAATAACGACGACGGCCAAAATAGGTCTCTGTGTAGCCACGCTGTGCCGTCTCCGCTTTTACACCATCGAGGTATGCCGCGAGTTCTGGAAACGTCTTAAAATAATCATTATAAAAATTTTGTGCCTCTTCACGAGACGTTCCAAGACCTTGTTTGAGAGCTGACACGCCCATACCATAAATGATTCCGAAGTTTATGGTTTTGGCATGACGACGCATTTCTGGCGTAACTTTATCTGGAGAAATCTTGAAAACTCGCGACGCAACAGATGTGTGAAAATCTTCCCCACTCCTGAATATGTCAATCATGTTTTTGTCTCCCGACATGAAAGCTGCAATACGGAGTTCTATTTGAGAATAATCAAAGGCACACAATTTAAAACCTTTCCCAGCGATAAAAGCTGTGCGTATAGCACGACCAAGATCAGTTTTGATCGGAATGTTCTGTAAATTTGGTTCCTGCGAAGCCATGCGACCGGTCGTTGTACCAGTTTGGATAAATTTTGCATGCAAACGATCATCCCAATCGAGAAGTGGAGGAATCGCATCAATATAGGTCGAAAGAAGTTTTGTTAATTCACGAAATTCAAAAATAGGAGCAATGATTGGATGCATATCGCGCATCTTTTCTAGTTCCGATTCACGAGTAGAGCGCGCACCAGCACCAGTTTTCTTCGGATTTTTTATCTTAAGACCCAGTGTGTCAAAAAGTATTTCGCCGAGTTGTTTTGGTGAACTAATATTGAACTCCTTTCCCGCATGTTTCCAGATCTCCTGCTCAAGACGAGCAGCTTCTTCATGATAATTCTTGGCCAAGTTTGATAAAACTTTGCGGTCTATTTTTACGCCTCTTTTTTCCATCCTTTTTACTACAGGAATAAGTGGTAATTCTATTTCTTCATAGACTTTTTTTAAGTTTAGTTTCTCGAGTTCTTTAAAAATTTCTGTGCGAGCTTGTTCAAATGCGGCCTGCTGGCCATTTTCTTGATCAACGTTGGCGAAATTTAAGATATCCTCTAAAGTCGGTTGAGTAACATTGGAATTGATGAGCCACAGAGCTAGGGCTGTTTTTTGAAGTTCATCTTGGGCAATCATGTTAGTGCTAACATTATTTTTGCCAACAACCCCATTTCCACCCCCGTCGGTTGGGTAAAGTGACATATTTGTTGTGTTTTCCTTTGACTCCCTACCACTATGTACCTCTTCAAAACTTGAGATCACAACTTGTGATCTTTGATTTTTAACAACTCCCTTGCCACCCCCAACCGATTTTTGTGCCTTATTTGAAACCTCACTTTTTCCACTCACCGCTTTTTCCAATCTCGGCCCAAGAGTACGAAATTCCAATTCGTGCCATAGTTTGTTTACCGTCTTGATATCCAAGCTTTCTACAAACTTTTTCGGTGGTAATTCAAACTTAATTGGCGCATCACGACGTATAGTTGCTAGCATTTTACTAAACAATGCCTCTTCTTCGTTGTCACGCAGTAATTGAATAATACGAGGAGACAAACCAGCCTTCAAAAACTTGGCGTCACCACTTTTTGCATCACCATCCTTTGCACCCAAGGTTTTATACATTTCCTCAATTGTCCCAAATTCCTTGATCAAAATCGTGGCGGTCTTTTCACCGATACCTTTTATTCCAGGAATATTATCAGAAGGATCACCGCGTAGGCCCTTATAATCAGTGACGAGTCGAGGTCCAAAACCAAACCTCGCATTGACGGCTGTCTCGTCATACATAATAGTGTCACTAATTCCCTTCTTCAAAGTATAAACTTTTACACGTTCACCACTGACTAGCTGTAAAGTATCCATGTCACCAGAAGCAATGACAATTTCCAAATTTTTGGCTTCAGCGTCTACTTTTTTTCCACCTCCTTTTCCGCCCCCCTTACCTGCGTTCGCTACCTGCTCAACTATCGTGCCCAACATATCATCAGCCTCAAAACCAGCTACTTCATATATCGGCACACCAAGAACAGTAAAAACATCTCTAGATCTTTTCATTTGTGCAACAAGATCATCTTCGGTCTTAACTCTGCCGGCCTTATATTCTTTGTAAACTTCGTGACGATATGTCGGCGCGGCTACGTCGTAACAAGCCACCATGTAATCAGGTTTTAGATCCTCAATTATCTTTATTAACATGGTCGATAAACCATAAAGAGCTCCAGTTGGTTCCCCTTTTGCAGTAGAGAAATCTGGTAATGCGTGATAGGCTCGATGTAATATAGCGTGTGCATCCAGAAGAATAAGGCGACTTTTCATATTTCCATTGTACCTTATGTCGCCATTTTTGCTATACTTATCTTTACATGACCATCCAGTTTGACGAAGAAAAGCAAGATCAGAAACTAAACACTCTTTTACATAAAGAGGAGGAGGATCTTGTAGAAATGCTTTCTGGTAAATATGGCGTCAGCTACGTCAATCTTCTGGCGATTCCAATAAACATGGACGCGTTGCGTTTGATTAGTGAAGAAAAAGCTCGTGCTGCACTTGTTGCATCATATGCTCTCGTAGATAAAAAAATTAAAGTTGCTGCTAGAAATCCAGACCAGCAAAGTACAAAAGAAATTTTAAAAGAACTTCAGGAAAAAGGTTATGACCCCATAGTATCTATTGCTTCAACACAAAGCCTAGAAAGAGCTTGGAAAATGTACAAAGACCTTTCTTTTGCATATGAAAGTAAAGCTGGTTCTTTGGAAATTTCTAGTGATGAAATAGGTGCCATTGTTGAAAAGGTTAAAAGCCTCCCAACCGTCATCTCTATTCTCACAGAAACAATGTCGGCAAAAAAGAGCTATCGCGTATCGAGAATTTTGGAAACTATCGTCGCTGGCGCTCTTGCTGTGAACGCTTCAGATATTCACTTGGAACCAGAGGAAGATTATGTCCGTCTACGTTACCGTATGGACGGTGTACTCCAAGATGTAATCCGCTTCGACAATGAAACTTATGGCCTAGTTCTTTCTAGATTGAAACTTATTTCCGGAATGAAGCTCAATATAAAGAAAGATGCTCAGGATGGGCGTTTCAGTATTAGATTGTCTTTCGGAGATATCGAGGTTCGTGCGTCTATTTTGCCCGGTGCATATAACGAGTCTGTAGTTATGCGTCTCTTGAATCCAAAAAGTATCGAGGTTTCACTCGAGGAGCTTGGTATCAATCCCAAATTACTTAAAATTCTGCTTGTTGAAATAGATCGTCCAGACGGCATGATACTCACAACAGGACCAACAGGTTCCGGAAAAACAACAACACTTTATGCCTTTTTGAAGAAAGTTCATAGTTCTGATGTAAAAATCATAACTATTGAAGACCCGATCGAATATCATCTTCCCGGTATCGTCCAAACACAAGTTAACGACAAAGGTTATACATTCCTAGAAGGCCTCCGCGCCGCCGTTCGTCAGGACCCAGACATCATCATGGTCGGTGAAATACGCGATCAAGAAACCGCCGATATTGCTATTAACTCTGCCCTAACGGGACACTTGGTCTTCTCAACCATACACACCAACGATGCCGCTGGTACATTTCCTCGTCTTGTAGAACTCGGTGCCAATCCTTCAGTAATACCATCAGCTTTGCGGGTAGCCATGGCTCAGCGCCTAGTACGACGACTTTGTTCGGTTTGTAAAAAAGAAGTTTCTGTTGATAGTGATATGAATGCAAAAAGAATTATAGACACAATATTGGCAGATATCGTAGATCGAACCCTTCTTCCAGAAAACCAAATAAAAATGTGGGTCAACGTCGGATGTGACAAATGCAATATGACTGGTTACAAAGGTCGTGTTGGTGTATATGAAGCAATTTTAATGAATGAAAAAGTCGAGCAAGCTGTCCAGTCTGGTGCTGGCGATCGAGATATTTGGGCGGCAGCAAAAGATCAGGGTATATTAACCATGAAACAAGACGGTATAATTAAGATCCTTCAAGGTATGACGTCGGTATCAGAATTACAAAGAATTATTTCGTTGGAAGATTAATACTATGTTAAATATAAAAAAAGTAGATGCCACAAGAGCGATTGAAAATGTGCAGAAGGAAATAAACACTCAGTTACAACTAATTCACACCAAAGAAAGAGAGCTGGTGCAACGAGAAGCAGATATAAAAAAGTTAAACGATGAAATTTCTGCAATAAAAAGAGCTGAGGATGCAGAAAAGAGACGCTTTGACCCAACAAAGGATTTGCCAACCTTACAGCAAGATGTGGCAAGAAAATTCAAAGACTTACATGCAAAAGAGAATGAACTCGCCAGGATTGAATTATCAATAAAAAGTATTCTTCAAAATATACGCTCAAACGAACTAAAGCAAAAAAATCTCGACACAAAAACCGTTGTAGCTGCACCCAAAGAAGGAGTACAAAAAAACAAGAAACTTCTTGAGGAAAAACTGACCGCAAGTAAAAGCCTTAATGATGAAATAATTAAGTTACAGCAAATATTAGATTCAAAGAAAATCGTATTAAAAAAGCTTGAGTCAGAAATATTGATTCTTAAACAGACGGTCCAGTCAGAAGATGCTCAGTACGCACGAGATTTAAAAAATGCAACAACTAAGGATGGTGCAAATAATCAACAAAAAGAATTGGAGTTATTAAATATCCGACCAATGATACAGAAAAGCACAGTTGAGCTACATACTTTTGAATCTAAGCTAGATGTTCTCAAAGTAGAACTAAAAGCGTTAACAGCTGATTTAGAAAAGTCCAAGGAAAGAGAAAGGCTCGCCAAGTCAAACAGAAATCAACCAGATACAAAAGATAGTGCTCGACAAAAAGAAATGACAGACAAGGAAAATTTGATCCAAAAACAGAAAATACTGATCCAGGCCATAAAGAGGGAGCTTCCCGATTTGAAAGCAAGCCAAATAAGAAAACGTGATGAACTTTCTAGATTACAAAGGTTGTAATCCACACTGTCAATTGCTTTTTGGCTGGGGACAGCGGTAGGATGGATACTAGATGCTCAAGCGTGAGAATCTCCAAGCAATATCTCGTCGCGCGATGCGTCGAGCGAGGCAGAGTCCCGAGGATAATTCCAGGAATGCACCCGAAAGTGCACACCAAAATGTCCTTAGCACTATGCCCAAACCTGGGAAGGCCATTGCTTAGAGATTCACAAGCTCGAGGGGTTTAATAGGGCAACATATTGCCATTTAAAACCTCATATAACTTACTTCTGAGTAGATTATCATATATTAATTCCAATGTCAAGTACCAACAAAAAAGACATGAACCCAGTCCAGACTGAAAAAGAGGTTAGCTTCTTGGACCAAACTCTTCGTCCGGCTCATTGGGATGAGTATATCGGTCAAAAAAATATCAAAGATAACCTCCATATTCTGCTGACCGCCGCAAAAGAACGAGAACATCCACCAGAACACATACTTTTTTACGGTCCACCCGGACTTGGTAAAACTACCCTCGCCCACCTTATTGCAAAAGAGACCGGCGCTCAGATGAAAGTAACTTCTGGCCCGGCAATTCTCAAAGTTGGAGATCTTGCTTCTATTCTTACAAATTTGTCAGCTGGTGACATTCTTTTTATTGATGAAATACATCGCCTCAACAAAGCGATCGAGGAAGTACTCTACCCTGCCATGGAATCTGGTTCGCTTGATATTATCATCGGAAAAGGTCCATCTGCTCGCACGATTCAGCTTGAACTTCCAGCTTTTACTCTTATTGCAGCAACCACGCGTGTCGCCATGATATCAGCTCCTTTGCGCTCACGCTTTTCTGGGGGAGTTTTCAAGTTGGAATTTTATACTAACGGAGAAATCGGTCAAATTGTTCGTCGTTCTGCCAAGATTCTTGGAATAAATATTCATGAAGATGCTGTCACGGAGATTTCCAAAAGATCTCGTTTTACACCTCGTACCGCCAACTACCATCTCAAACGTTGCCGTGATTACGCGCAGATAAATAAAACTGATTTAACACGCGAAGCTGCAGAAAAAGCTTTGAGCTTGCTTGGTGTCGACGAAATTGGTCTCACTGCCGCTGATAGAGATATCTTAAAGGTGATAATAAACAAATTCGGTGGAGGTCCAGTAGGTTTGAATACCATTGCCGCTGCTTTATCTGAGGAACAAGCTACAGTCGAAGAAGTTTATGAACCATATTTGATACAACTTGGCTTGCTCGAGCGAAAACCTCGCGGACGCATCGCCACAGACAAGGCTTATGAACATTTGGGAGTAAAAGTTGAGGGGAGGTCAGAAAAATTATTATAGTAAGATGAGTTTATTATAAATCTAAAAATAAATTACCATGTCCGGCCACAATAAATTTTCAAAAATTAAACATCTCAAGGCAAAAAATGACGCTCAAAAGAGCAAAGCTTTTGGTAAATACGTCAGACTTATAACCGTAGAAGCAAAAAAGGCAAAAGGTATTATATCTTCGCCTGGACTCGCGGCTGCCATAGAAAAAGCTAGAAAAGAAAACATGCCGAACGATACCATCGATCGTGCGGTAAAAAAAGGCGCAACAGACAACAGTGCTGCCATGGAAATGCATCTTTATGAGGCTTATGGTCCAGGAGGCGTAGCAATACTTATAGAATCACTCACAGATAATAAAAATAAGGCTGCACAAGAGATCAAACATATCCTTTCTTTACATGAGTCTTCTCTAGCTGGCCAAGGAAGTGCTTCGTGGGCTTTCCAAAAAACCGCCGAGGGTTGGCAAGCTGTCACAACTACACCACTCGAAGATACTGATATAGAAAAGCTCACAAAACTTGTAGAAGATTTGGAAAATAACGACGAAGTACAGGAGGTATTCACGAACGCAGAATAGTTATGATAATTCTTGGAATAGACCCTGGTTATGATCGCCTTGGTATTGCCATCTTGGAAAAACCAGTAAAAGGTCGGGAGAAATTACTTTTTTCTTCCTGTCTAACTACGTCGTCTAAAGAAACTATTTACTCACGATTATTAAAAGTGGGAAATGAAATTTCAAATATATTAGAGGAATTTACTCCAGACGCTCTGGCAATAGAAACCCTTTTCATAACCAAAAACCAAAAAACAGCTATGCGAGTCGCGGAAGCACGTGGAATAATTATGTATGAGGCGATAAAAAAGAACATACCCGTCTTTGAGTATAGTCCGATGCAAATTAAAATGGCCGTCACAGGTGATGGTACGAGTGATAAGTTACGTATTACAAAAATGGTCCGGGCTCTCATTTCTATGGCACCCTTATTAGAAAATAATAAAAAAGGACCAGAGCCATCAAAACCACCCGTCAAACCGTTGCTAGACGATGAATACGACGCAATAGCAGTCGCGCTCGCTCATTCTGCTATGTATCGAGTTATGAACCTAAAATAAGTGTTCCCTTATCCACAGTTTAACACTGTTGCAAAAGTAATTCGTCTTTGGTAAAACATACTCACTACCAATAAAAATTACTCTTTTACATGCCAAAAGCAAAAATAAAAACTAAGAAAAGTAAGGCGGTTGCAAAACCAGTGATAAAATCCATAGCCAAGATTTCACAAAAAAACAAGCACAAAATAAAAAAGAATCCGGAAGAAAAAAAGAAGATACCTCTTATTAATGTCCACGGTGAAACTTTAGGAGAAGCAGACGTTGTCTTGTCTGACGCTGCAATACCAGAGGCTATTTTGCCAGATCCTGTTTTACCTGACATTGCCCCTGAGGATCCTATTCCAGGTGAGGAAGATGCAGAGGATGATGATGCAGCCGATGAGCTCGCCGATATTTGGGAGGAATAAGATATTTGGGAAGAATAAATGGTGCTATAATAGTCCGATATGAAGCAAAAGCGCCATCACGCGCACAGACCCAAGAGACACATTCGCTCTTTAATATTTCTTGTATTATCAGCGTTATTTATTTTTGTTGGCGTCGGAGCATTGTGGATTGCCACCCTCCCCATTCCAGACCTGAATTCATTTGAAAGTAGAAAAATTTCTGACTCAACAAAAATATACGATCGTACTGGAACAATACTTCTTTTTGATACAGGTTCAAATATCAAACGCACAACAGTTCCACTTTCAGAAGTATCTCCGTATATCCAACAAGCCGCCATTGCTATAGAAGACTCAAACTTTTATCACAATATCGGAATTGAACCATTATCTATTGTACGAGCCTTGGTAATGAACATTCTTTCTCGTGGATATGGTCAAGGAGCATCAACTATTACTCAACAAGTTGTAAAAAATACCCTTCTCACCCAAGACAAAACCATCACAAGAAAAATCAAAGAGTGGGTCTTGGCAATAAAACTAACACAAACCCTTTCCAAAGAGGATATTTTGCAATCGTATTTGAATGAAGCACCTTATGGAGGAACAACTTACGGTGTTGAAGAGGCTTCGCAAACATTTTTTGGAAAACCAGCCAAAGACGTCACTATCGCTGAGGCTGCTTATATTGCAGCTATTCCACAGGCACCGAGCTATTATTCACCTTATGGACCACATAGAGACGACTTGGATGCGAGACAAAAAACAGTATTATCGAGAATGAAAGATTTGGGAATGCTTTCTGATATTGAATATCAAAAGGCCTCAAAAGAAAAAGTTGTTTTTCTAACTACAGGATCTGGAGGTATCAAGGCACCCCACTTTGTTATGTATGTACGAGATTACATATCACAAAAATATGGTGATGATATGGTGACAAACGGAGGATTGAAAGTAATCACAACCCTTGATTATGATATGCAACAAAAAGCAGAAAATGTAATAGATAAATTTAGCCCCTCACTTGCCTCTAACTACAATGCTAGTAATACTGCCATGGTCGCCATTGACCCAAAAACTGGCGATATACTCACAATGGTTGGATCAAAAGACTTTTTTGATCCAAAGATCGATGGGAACTACAATATTGCATTAGCCCAAAGACAGCCTGGATCAACCTTCAAACCCTTTGTTTATTCAACCTTGTTTGAAAAAGGTTATACACCAGAAACGGTTCTTTTTGACGCAAAAACTGAATTTTCCACTTTGTGTACACCAGATGGCATACCAAAAAACCCAGCTAATGCAACATCGACGGATTGTTATTCTCCTGGTGAGTACGACAATATCTATGAAGGACCTCTTACAATTCGCCAAGCATTAGCACAATCTCGTAATATTCCAGCGGTAAAAGCTTTGTACTTAGCAGGAATAACTAATTCAATAAAAACCGCAAAAGATATGGGTATCAGCTCATTGAATCAACCAGATCGATACGGCCTGACACTCGTTCTAGGGGGTGGAGAGGTGTCGCTACTTGATCTCACTAGTGCTTACGGCGTCTTCGCTAATGACGGTGTTCGTAACCCTTACAGGTCAATATTAGAGGTTGATGACACAAAAGGAAATATATTGGAAAAAGCACCAACAGACTCGGCCGCATTGGGTTCTACTCAAGTCATTCCCGCAGAAATTGCCAGAACTATTTCAAGTATTCTTTCTGATACAAACGTACGAATGGCCAGCCTGAAGCCGATTGGAGAAAGTGTTGGCCGCCCCGTTGCTATAAAAACTGGTACAACTAACGATTATCGAGACGTATGGACCCTTGGTTATACACCAGACTTGGTAGTTGGTGCGTGGGCAGGTAATAATGACAACAGCCCAATGCAACATAATGTAGCGGGACTTATTATTTCTCCTCTTTGGGGAGCTTTTATGTCTCAAGTCGCAAAGAATTTTCCTCCATCAAGTTTCGTGCCACCCCCAACACCTTTAACAGAAGGGAAACCTGTCCTCCGAGGTATTTGGAAAGGTGGTGTATCATATTGGACAGACACAGTGTCTGGAAAAGTAGCAACACAATATACCCCAGTAGAAACAATGAAGGAAAATGTGTTTAATAGTGTCCATTCAATTTTATACTGGGTAAATAAAGACGATCCACTTGGACCAGCACCGGTAGATCCAAATCAAGATTCTCAATTCGCCTCTTGGGAAAAGGGTGTGCGTGATTGGCTTGCCACTTATGAGATTACTCACCCTGATTTCAAGGAAGTAACTTCATATGTTATTCCAACCGCAGTAGACGATGTTCACACCCCAGAAAGTGCTCCTAAAATAAGTATAACCAGTCCTATTAATGGCGCTGTTATAGGATCTCAAGCTATATTGCCAATACAAATACAATATATGGGAAAATCTCAACCATTAAAAACGGAGGTTTATATAAATGGAAAATACATACAAACAATCAATAACAGCCCACTAAACTTTTCTTTTGTTCCCGGGGATGTAGCCACACTCAGCGACTCAAACACTTTATCTGTGACCGTCTACGATACCGCATATAATAAAAGTGAGGCGACTACATCCTTTAGTGTATCAAATTAATAAATAGTTTTTTACCTAATATCAACTAAGGGTCTGGTTCCGGTTTTGTTAATTTCTTTTATTATTATTTCTTTCCTGATGTAAATCTCCGAGCGGGCTGCTTGAGAAATATTTTTAATATAAATTTTTGGTGGTTTTAGCTCTATTGCTTCTATTGGGACATTCAAACCAATTTGCTCTTTAAGAATTCTGGAAACTTCTGTACGTGTATTAATACTGCTACCACTTATTTTTTTTAAACGTTCTAAAAACTGGCTTATATTAAACATGGTAGAGAAAATATGTTGATTTTTTGGGTCTTTTTGTAGACTAGCGATTCATCGGCATCACAATGTACATAAACGTCGAGTCGCTTGATACTGGTCTTATAACCATGGGTTTATTGGGGCCACTTAGTTGTAGAGACACACTATCTGCTTCAATAGATTGGAAACAGTCGACTATATACTTGTAATTAAAATTAACTTCTATTGGCTCACCTGTAAGTGCGGCGGATATTGAGGTTTTGTTTTCACCAACGTCGCTATTCTTCGTCTGGACCTCACAAATCTTCTTCTTTGGATCAACCACTAGTCTAACTTGATTAAATTTGTCTGAGAAGATATTAGAGAGTTTGAGACTATCTATGATATCTTGTTTGAGTGCCACAATCTCGGTTATAAAACTTTTAGGAATAATTTGTTTATAATCTGGAAACACCCCATCAATAATACGAGAAACTATAGTTGTCTGTCCTTCTGAGAAGGAAATGAGGTTTTTATTTACTTTTACCGTAACTTTTCCGCCAATCGACTCCAAGGTGCGAATAATATCACTTATATTTTTGAATGGAATCAAAATATCATTAAGTTTTACTGTGTTTGGTGCTTTGACTTTCTTTTCCGCCAAACGAAACGAGTCTGTGGCCACAAAAGTTATATAATCTCCATCTCGATACAAATAAACACTAGAGAGTTCTGGTTTTATTCCAGAAACAGAAGAACTGTACCAAACAGACTTTAGTCCTTTTACAATAACGTCTGCCGGTAATTCAAACTCCTGTCCATCAGAAACCACAGGTATTGCAGGAAAATCCTCTGGAGGAACAGTTTTTATCACACCTTTTGACTGGGTTGTTTGGATGAGTAGATTTCCAGAAGCGACGCCTGTTGCAGTGTCTTGGTCTACCTCTATGGTTGTGGTTTGGTTTTGGTCAGGTAGTTGAAATATGAAGGTAGAAAAAGTCCTAGCAGGAACAGCGACTGAGCCTTCTCCGGTAGTTTTTGCCGAAACAACAACTTCCACACCCACATCTAGATTTGTGGAGCGAAAAGTTACTGTGTTTTTACCAACCTCAACAAGAAGACAAGAAAGTATTGGGAGGGTGGCATGTTTGCCGGCAGTTTTTTCCACCAAACCAACAACCTCTTTTAATTTCTTTGTTTGAATTTCTAGTTTCATTTTCTTTTTCTATTTTTATTTAATAACTTTTCTCCTT
>CAIVGA010000004.1 GCA_903905325.1 uncultured bacterium | reverse complement strand
CTGTGGTGTGAGTGAGATATTTGTAGTCTTTGTATTTATCTTCATGTGATTTTGCTTAAATTTTAATAATTGCTACTCACTGGTTTTATTATATCATTTCTCTACTATTGATACGATCTTGTGAGAAGAATGGTGCCCTTTTGTCAGGCGAATAATTGCACTGGGATACAAGTTTCGTAAAATTTCAAGTATCCTATCATTGGCCTTGTTGTTTTCTGCAGGTTCGCGTACTCGTATAATAAGACGGTCTTTATCCTTTTTCATGACAGACTCTTTTGAAGAATCTGGGTATGCTTGGATTTTTAGGTGTTTCATCATTTGCGACGCTTTTGTGGATTTCATAATGTTTTGGGGTTTTGATTTCGTGGCGAGAATATGATACATTCTCTCATGTCCACGTGAGTAAGCCTAGGCGTGGCAAGTTCGTTAAAAATTAAATTCCGGGATAGCTCAGCGGTAGAGCAATCGCCTGTGGACGATTGTTGTTTGGTATAATTAAGTTTATGCCTGATAACAGAAAATATGCCGATCGAAGAGAGGCTTTGATAAAAGCTGTTGCAAAACGTAGACGAAAAATCAAAACTTTATCGATTGAATACAAAGGAGGTAGATGTCAAATCTGTGGTTACAATAAAGACTTTGGAATCGGTGATAAGGGATATACACGATCTTGGGCTAAAGTAAAAACAGAATTAGATAAATACATTCTATTATGTGCCAACTGTCATAGAGAAGTTGGTGCTGGCATAACGCAGCTTCCAAAAGAAATTTTGGTCGAAAATGAGGTGAATTCGGGGAAAGCCTAAAAGTATTGTTTAGGTCAATCCCGAGCCAAGCTTCCAGCAATTCGTTGGTTGAAGGTGTAGAGACTATCTTTTATAGAGTAGCTCGTGATAATTTCACGCGCGAAGCCCCTCGTCCCTAAAAATCGTCATTATGGCGGTTCACGGGAATGATATAGTCCATCCCTATTAGTAATAGTAGGACAAATGTAAGCGATTGGTCGCTGGTTCGAATCCAGCTCCCGGAGCCAGTGATCTGTACCCCATAAAGTGGACATGACAAACTACCAGATTTTGGTAATATAGGTGTATAAAGACGAAAAGGGGCCCAAACGGTTAACTACCTAAGGCCCCCTTTTCTTTTGTCCACCTATTTATTTGCTTATTTTCTTTTTTATATCAGGATCTTCTAGATAAGCAAAATATCCTCTACCAATCTTTTTGTAAAGAAATGAGGCATATTTTTTATTTGGAAATAGGATCTTTTCAAGATTTTCACTTGATAACACCAACTCCTGCCAAACAGGAGTGGTCGACTCATTTATTTGAATTTTTATCTTCCAGATACCTTTGAAGTAGTACAAGAAATTAGTAATAATAACTTGTATGAAAAACATGCGAAAAACAGCCAAATATGGTCATTTAAGCTTCGAGGAGCGTAAGCACTTGGCATATCTCTACAATAGAGAAGATCGTGGGACGTTACGGCGAATTGGAGAGGAAATGAAAAGAGCTCACAATACCATCGCCTTAGAAATTAAGGCTGGTGTGGTTGACGGTGTATATGAACCAGAAATTGGAGAAAAGAAGGCGGAACTTCTCCGTAGGCGGTCAAAGACCCAGTCATTGAAATTGATTAAAGATGGAGACCTTCGAAAAGATGTCGAGAAAGACATACGGGCGCACATATCGCCGGGAAGAATATCTGGCGGTTTAGAATTGAAGGGAGTTCTTCTTTCACCCAAAGCAATATACAAATTTGTGTATGAGTATAGTCTCGAGAGCTTTCTCTGTTTCAAGGGAAAGGAAAGAAAACCAAGCTCTACGTATATCTACAGAAAGACTAAGGAGCTAGACAAAGTCAGAATCAAAGATCGACCTTCCATAGAGGGTGTATATGGTCACTACGAGATAGATTTCATCGTGTCTAGCATCTCCACCTACTCACTCTTGGTGGTAGTAGAGAGGATGAACAAGACAGTATATGTAAAGAGGATTCCGAACAGAACGCACAAGATTGTTCTTGCTGCTTTGAAAGAAATATTCAAAAACAAGCTTGTGCTCTCCATCACTACTGACAATGACATTGCTTTTAGTAAGTGGAAGGTCATTGAGAAAGCACTTGGTACGACAATCTACTTCTGTGAGCCATATCATTCATGGGAAAGGGGGTTGGTGGAGAATACCAACAGATGGATTCGACTATTTGTGAAAAAGAAAAGTGACCTTGCACTGGTCACAGATGAAAAGCTGGAAACAATCTTGTGTTGGTTCAATGACTACCCTAGAGAAATTATTGGATTTAAAACGTCGAACGCGCTAGAATTACTGCAATTAAAAGAATCTTGTACTGCTTAGGTGGTGGGAAGGCGTATAATGTCTGCTCAGCAACATACATTATATTTTATCAATTGTCAATATCACTCATCGACAATATATTTGTTACGATAAGTACGCAATCATTTAAATATAAAATGCCGGATAAATACGCATACATTACGGGTTGTTTGATACTTTTCATTATTTGGGTATTTATTTTCGTAAGACGCAAAGATTTGCAACAAGAAATGCTGTTGGCAAGTCTTTGGGGATTACCATTTGGTTTTATTGACTATTTTCTTGTACCAACATATTGGCACCCCGATTCCCTCTTCGGCCTCATGAAAAAATACGGCGTTGGTATAGAAAGTTTCATATTTATTTTTTGTGTTGTTGGTATTGCCTCTGTTTTATACGAATTTTTGTGTAAAGAAAAACTCTCGAGACTGAGCCACCATGGTCGCCCTCATTATTGGTTGCTTATTTTTATTCCTATTCTTTATATTGTTTTACTGATTGCGTTTCCAACAAAAGCTATTTATAATCTAATGATTGCTGGTGCCATAGGATCTATTATTACCGGCTTTCTGCGTAAAGATTTAATTAAACAAATATTGTTTACAGCATTTGTATTTAGTCTGCTTTATTTTTTGATATTTCTTTTTATAAATTTCATATTCCCAGGCGTTGTTATACATTCATATAATTTGAACAACACTTGGAATATTTTGATACTAGGTATTCCTCTTGAAGAAATTTTGGTAGCCTTTTTCGCTGGTGCTTTCTGGTCAACTATCTATGAATATACGAGATCTTACCGTGAAAAAAAGATGTTATAATTTTGATATATGAATAATTTCAGAGAACGCATGGGAAAATATAATGCAAGAATAGGTATTATATCCATAATCTCTATTCTTCTGATTATTTTTGTTTTTGCAATGCCACAGATATTTGCTTTTACAATTGAACACCAAAACAAACTAACCATTTCAAAACAAACTGCGCAAAGTCAAAGCACTATTCCACTAGCTGATCAATTCGCCATGACATTTCCTGTAACAGTTGATCCCAAAAATAAAATCATCACAGAGAATACACAAGTTGATACTTACTTGGCAAATAATCATTCTCTGCTAGGTGCATCAGTTATTGATGCTGGAGTTTTTGTTTGGAATATTTTCAAAAATGCTGCAGTCGCCATCTCAAACGCACCGATCTATCAAAACTTGGCCAGTGTCGCAAATATCGATAATCATTTTGTAACCATTAAGCCTGGTATGCGCAAAGAGCAAGTTGCGACAGCTTTTGGAGATGCGCTCGGCTGGACTAATTCCGAGAGAAAAGGATTATTGACCCTTAACGAAGGATCATTTGCTCCGGGTGATTATGTAGTAACTTCAAGCATGAAGCCAGAAGACGTCAAAAACTTGGTTAGCGACCGTTTTTCGCAAGATATTTTATCTCACTATGGAACATCTACACAGGAAATTGTGCCACTCAACGAAGCTCTGACTATTGCCTCTATTATTCAAAGAGAAACTATTAGTACTGACGGCATGAGACTCCTATCTGGAATAATTTGGAATAGGCTCTTTGCAAATATGAATCTCCAAATAGATTCAACTCTGCAATACGCCAAAGCAAATACCACAACAACAGGCAGCTGGTGGCCAGATGTAACACCTCAAGATAAATATATACGATCACCGTTCAATACATATCTGCACGCAGGACTACCACCATCTCCCATTTCTAGTCCATCAGTAGCTGCCATTTTGGCTGCTCTAAATCCTATTAAGACACCTTGTTTATTTTATTTTAATGACAAAGTCGGGGTCTTTCATTGTAGTACTACATACGCACAGCATATAAAACTTTTGAAAGAGTATTACGGAATCTTATAGAAAAGATATATTTAATTACAATATACTCCTATCTCTTTCAAAATCTCATCAAGAGTAACAGCTGTCTTAACCAGATACCTCTTTACACCATAAGACATCGCAATCTTTTTATCAGATTCTGTACTCATATTAGTTAGAATAATTACTGGAATTTGGGCTAGAGCCTTGTCCGCACGAAGCTGTTTCAAAAAACCAAAACCGTTAATACCAGGAAGTAAAATATCTAGCACAATTAGACTTGGTACAGCTTGTTTCAAGTGATACATAGCTTCTTCACTGGAATTCACGTGAGTCAAATCGTATCCAGCCGAAATGAGCTTATTACCAAGAATAGACTTGATGATCAAATCATCCTCTATCCACAATATAATTCTTTTTTTAGGTTCAGCACCCATTGTAATTTATTTTCTCGTAATTTTGCGAGATTCTGCCTTACGTGCGTTCTTGACCGCAAGACGCTTTTTGGTCTTACTCGAACGTGATGTGTGAAGTCTTGTATTTATTCTTTTTGCCATAGGTTACAGTATACTTTATGTTTATATAATTAGCGAGAGCCTGCTGAATTTATATGGAACCTATTTCTTGTTATCGCCACCCTTCTTATCACTACCGTCCTTACCGCCTTTGTCATCTTTTTTCTTACCAGAGCTCGACATTGAAAAATAAATTATCAACATTACAAACACTGCAATCACGATGTCATTCATATTCATAAATTTAAAATATTATTTATATTATCCAAACAAACGATCTAATGCTAAAATTCCTGCGCCACTGAATATAAGTGACACCGCCATTATAAACAACAAAAGATAGTAGTTTACGCCGTCATTCAAGAACTTCTTTTCTCTTATTTTGTCAATAATCTTAATCAAAAGAATAATCGCAT
>CAIVGA010000003.1 GCA_903905325.1 uncultured bacterium | reverse complement strand
GTGCACCAAAAAACACAGCCGAAGCCGTGTTTTTCGATCATATTTACCGCAAAAGAATATTTGCCTTGGAATATGTAATTATGCCTGAGGAGCTGATTGAGTAGCTGAGGCTTCACAACTCTTACAATCCTTCTTGTGCATAACGGCTAGATATATAGCTGAAATACCAACAAGAGCGTATACGATTCTTGCAATGATGCTTCCTGCACCTAGAACGGCGGCAACAACATCATAGTTTGCATTAATAGCGACGAGACCCCAGTTAAGACCACCGATCACCACGAGGATGAAGGCGATTGCATGTACTGCTTTCATAGTATTATTTTATGATTAATAATTGTTAATAATGACCTAATACAATTATACCGCAAAGACGAGCTATACGGAAAAAGTTATCACCAGCTTATTAGGTAGTTTTCCACAGGATCACTTTATGGGGTACAGATCACGTGTCCGCCTGGTAGGAATCGAACCTACATCAATGCCTTAGAAGAGCACTGCTCTATCCATTGAGCTACAGGCGGAATTTTCGCACAAATCACACACTTCGTGACACACTACCACCCCGATAACGTAACACATTTCCAGACGATATTACAATGAAGGATCACTTGGAATTACCAACTTCCCTACTTGCCCACCACCTAGAATTGAAGTTCTGACACCGGCTCTTTGATCAATCTTACTCATAGTATTCGTTAATTCTTTCTGATTTATAAATGGCCTTTGTTGGAAAGAATCTGGAACAAATTTATGAGACAACGTGCTATCCACATCTATATATAGAGATGTGTTTATAATAATTAATGAAGCAATACAAGCTGCTGATACAAGAGAAATGAAAACCCAATCAACCATAGCTTCGCGTGCAATACGGTGCCACGACAATTGGTGTACAAGCGGCGGTGGACTTACTTTTGGTTTAAAAAATTGGGCAAATTTATTCATGGTATTTTATTATCATTTTACAGTTGACGTAGCTGTGGTTGTACCAATCATTGCAGTCTTCAAAACGAACGAAAGGTTCCAGGTTCTCTTGGAATTAGAAGTACCCAAAACCGAAGTCTCAATAGTCGCCTGATCAATATTACTTGCATATGGTAATGTCTCAGCCAACGTCAGAGCTTTAAAAACAGAAGGCCACGAACCTTGCACAGAAACATGCATCTTCACACTTTCAGCAGAATCATCCAAAGAACCTATTGTCACAACACTTCCCGATTGTGAACCTATATCCTCTACAGATTTTATTAGACTTACAACAGTGTCAGTTGAGACAAACAAACTCTGTAATTTGGCTCGATCAGGTGCGGTAGAAGTATACAAAAGGTTGGAGGTATTGCTTTGCATGCGATTGGCTTCCACGCTAGATACTTGTTCTTGAACAGTTAAAACGTTTTGAACAGAACTACCAATCGTGGATTGCATCCACATATATATGGTAATAACCATCAAAAAAAGTATACTGGAAGAAATCAAACCAAAAATGTGTGTGTTGTTCTTCATGGTTGTATATTATTAATCTGAATTGAAAATGAAAGATCAACACTCTTGGTCAATTCTGAAATTGGCAAATCAACAGTAGCACCTGACAAATTATCATATAACCTTTTTTTGAAAGCCAAAAGAAGATCGCGAGTTGGTGCTACACCACGAAGAATAATAGAAATAGAGTTTCCGCGAGACATTGTCATAGAAACGATTTTGATAGAGCCACGAAGTGCGATTATACGAGACATTTCTACAGAAAAATTTTGATTGTTTGTGTATGATGACGCCATTGAAAGTCGCGATGCGTCATTAGTAAGTTCTTTTTTTATATTTAGAAAAGATTGGTCTGCCACAAATGTAGAGGAGTCTGTGTTATTGAAAACAACCCTTTGTTCCATATATGCTCTAACAAAAATCGGAAACGACGTAGCTATCCCAATAATACCTACAAACGACAAAGCAAGTAACAGTACAATTAGTGCTCGAACACGGTACTCTTTGTACAAATGTAGTCTCTCCTGTTCTGGAAGAAGTGTGTATTGCATATTATAAAGACATAGCTAGTCCTGAAGCCACCGCGTAATTCAAAGATTCTACACGCTCGATCGGTGATACATAACCATTTATATCACACGCATTACTCCATACATTTGGAATTGAAATTGGGATTGATAAACCTTGAGGACTTACTCCAAATTCTTTTTCGTATGCAATTACCTCATGACCAACCAAAATTACTCTATCTATAGACTTAGTTCCTATTTTAGTATTCCAATATTCACTAACATGATTTATCTCATGAATTAACGCATCTGGTGAAGAATTCTTTATAAGTGTCGAGGTAAAACACACAACCCCAAACGAAACGATATAAATACCCATTTTATGTTTCATTAGATGAACAATCATTATGGTTTCTCTAGAGTTTTTGGGAATAATAGCGCGAGCTAAAGCTGTAGGAACAGTTTCAAAAGAGATTGGAACAATATTTGCCGACTTGAGAATAGTGCTCAAGTGGTCGATATATGTCCGTGGAACTACAGACACGCTAGCACGAAGAGAACCACGTGGAGCAAGTGAGGCATCTGAAAATATTGGATCTATAATTTCAAAATGGAATAACGCATCTTTGGCAGACAATGGAACATTTTCTTCGAGCTTAGATTCTATATTTTGATAAATCGAATTTAGACTAGAAGAAGGAACGTCAGTCTGAAATAAATATGCTTTTTCTTCTGGAATAGAAACTTTGGCATAAATAGGTTTTTTGCTTTTTACCGGCTTTTTATCACCTGTGAACTTATTGTCTGTAATACCAGCAAGAATAGCGACCAGTTTGTCTTGATCGGTAATATCACTACCGATAATCAGGCCATCGGGAAGATCAGCAGATTTAAACTGCTTTATATAATTATGGCCAAACCTAGAACCGAATTCCAAGAAATGAACAGCATCATCAGAAACATCCAAACCAATATGTGGCATCGCCAAAAACTTTGGTGGTGGAAACATTTTCAGAAAACTCTGTAAGAACATGGTCTAATTGTACAACAAAATACTATTGTGCGCCTTTTCTGTTTTTATAAATAGCACGAATAGGAGGAATGGCCGAAATAATAATAATGACAATAACTACAGGAATAATGAACCTGTCTGGGTTTGGAATAATAGAACCAAAACCATAGCCGAGCCAAAGAAGTGACCACGTCCAAAGAAAACCACCAATAATATTGTATGAAAGGAATGTGCGATATTTCATAGAACCAATACCAGCAACGATGGGGGCAAAAGTTCTAATGACAGGTATAAAACGTGCCAAAATAATAGTCTTTTTACCATGCTCTTCATAAAAGTTTTGAGCTTTGACTATGTATTTTTTATCAAATAATAAGGAATCCTCGCGCGTGAATATGGATGGTCCAACTTTTTTACCAAAGGCATATCCGACACTATCTCCAATTACAGCTGCGAGAAAAGTCCCAATCAAAAGAAAAATAAAAGAAAAATGAACACCAAAAATTGTTTGACCAGAAGTAGCTACGAGACCAGCAGAGGCAAGAAAACCAGCGGTAAAAAGAAGCGAATCTCCTGGAAGGAAAAAGCCGATCAAAAGACCGGTCTCCGCAAAAATAACGAGGATGATACCGAGAATACCAAGAGTTGATATAAGAATCTTTGGCTCAATCAAAGCTATAAGAAATGAGATCATAAAATATTATGGAGTATATTTATCATTAAGCAGCGCGAGTGCCAGGAGGAATTGAATCGTTTGGTTCTAATAGTGAAAAACCACCTGAAGGTTTTGTTTCTGTTGGTGATGTTGGTGCAGGCGGTGGAGTTGGTACGGGCGGTGGAGTCGATATC
>CAIVGA010000002.1 GCA_903905325.1 uncultured bacterium | reverse complement strand
TGAACAGTGTATAACATTAGTATGAATCTTAAGATCCAAAAACCTAATCGTCGGATTTATCTAGATTATGCCTCGCTGACACCTATTGATCCTAGGGTTTTGAAAGTGGTGAATAAATATTCTGGCACTGAATACGCCAATCCTTCTTCTTGGTACAAAGAGGGTGTTTCAGCGAAAAAAGCGATGGATGAAGCTCGAAAAAGTATCGCAGATTCGATTCGTGCGCATGCAGATGAAATAATTTTCACCTCTGGTGGGACAGAGGCGAATAATCTCGCTTTGATGGGGGTATTAAAAGCTGTCAAAAAAGGTGGCCATATTATTATTTCTTCTATCGAGCATTCTTCTATTATGGAAGTTGCAAACGAGCTTGAGAAACTAGGTGTCGAAGTTACGCGTATTGGTGTAGATAAAAATGGCGTAGTTTTGCTGGATGAAATTAAAAAGGCAATTAAGTCCGAAACATTTCTTATTTCGATCATGACTGTGAATAATGAGACTGGTGCTGTTCAGCCGATTCGTAAAATTGCTAAAATTATAAGACAAGCGCGTGTAAAATTTGGTAATGCAAAAAAAGGTGGTACGGAAAGTTCCGCTAGTATTTATCCACTTTTTCATACCGATGCTGCACAAGCTGTACTTTATGAAAATTTAAATATGGAACAGTTGGGAGTTGATATGATGACACTAGATGCTGGAAAGATTTATGGTCCACGCGGAATTGGGGCTTTGTATGTGAAGAGGAGTTTAAATGCTTTGCTTCAACCAATTATTTTTGGTGGTGGTCAAGAAAGGGGATTGAGGTCAGGTACAGAAAATTTACCAGCTATTATGGGTTTTGCCAAGGCTGTTGAGATTGCGGTAGATGAACGTGAGAAAGAATTTGGGCGAATTTGTGAATTAAGGTCATATTTTGCCTCTGAGTTAAAAAAAATGATTCCGACTCTGGTTATTAATAGTGATTCGGCTCCAGCTGGACATGTGACTTCTGAAAAAGTCGACATCACACTTTGTGATCTCGATAATTTGAGTAAGGCACATACTTCTTCTGTTCCTTCCGTCGTGCACCAAAATATTAATGCCCCCCACATCCTCAACGTCTCAATTCCTAGCATAGACAATGAATTTCTGCTTTTCCAACTAGACGCAGCTGGTATTGCTTGCTCTACGAAGAGCTCGTGCCTAAGGGATGACAATGAATCCTATGTGCTAAAAGCCATGGGGAGAGACAGTAAGACGGCTCTCAGATTCTCACTCGGAAGATGGACAAAGAAGGCTGATATAAAGAGAGCCTTGCGCGTTTTATCTTATTCTGTTACTATCTCACCCACATGTTAATGATCCGATTACAACGCACAGGACGCAAGCACGAACCAACTTTTCGTGTTGTTTTGACTGATTCAAAAAATGGCCCAAAGAGCGGTAAATATCTTGCTAATCTCGGTTGGTACGATACTCGTATCAAGAATAAGGTTGAACAGATGGACACTGAAAAAATGAAGTACTGGATGTCAAAAGGTGCAAAACTTTCTCTTACTCTTCACAATTACCTCGTTGGTCAGAAAGTTATCACTGGAAAGAAGCTCAATGCTCTCCCAAGAAAATCTCCTATAAAGAAAGAAGTTGCTCCAGAAGCCGCAAAGCCAGCCACGGCCCCTGCCGCAGAATCAGCACCAGTCGCCTAAATTGAGCCCTTGCGCTCAATTTTTGTTTTGATAGAATAGTTCTTAGTACAGCGAACTGTACGATTATCAGTAAGTAAAAGAAATATTATGCAGAAAGATCAAGAATTTCTAGAGTATGTTATTAAGGCTCTCGTAGATGCACCAGAAGCTGTCAAAGTTGCGCGCACTGTCGACGAAATGGGCGTTCTTCTGACTTTGGAAGTCGGCGCAGTAGATATGGGTAAGATTATTGGTCGCCAAGGTAATACTGCAAAGAGTATCCGCACGCTCCTTCGCGTGGTTGGTATGAAGAATAACTCTCGTGTTAACCTCAAGATTAATGAGCCCGTTGGAGGTTTACGCTCAGCAGAACATATGTCGCCAACAGTTCCACTTGCTCCATCTTCAGCTTCAAAGACAGTTGATGAGGCTATGGCAGATCTCAAGTTGGGCTAAATCATGCTAACTTTTCACGTCGTAACCCTTTTTCCAGAAAGCCTAGAGTCGTATCTCAATGCTTCTATAGTTAAACGCGCACAAGAGCGTGGTGCAATCTCTATTAAATATTATAATCCGAGAGATTTTGCGCAGGCCGATAAAAAAAGCTTGATGACTTATTCCGAGCGTCGTGTAGATAACCGTCCTTATGGTGGTGGTCCAGGAATGGTAATTGAAGCTATGCCAGTAATTCGTGCTATTGATGCGGCGGTTGGAAAGAAAAAAGGGAAGTCGAAGGTAAAAATTGTTTTCTTCAGTCCAGCTGGTAAACAATTTTCAAACGAAATCGCTGAAACTTATAAGAAGTTTACTGATATTGTCTTTATTTGCGGTCGCTATGAAGGTATAGATGCTCGTATAAAGAAAGCTTTTCCTATGACTGATATTTCAATTGGCGAGTACGTTCTTACTGGTGGCGAACTTCCAGCTATGGTTATGATTGATGCAATTACGCGTAGAATTTCTGGTGTGCTTGGTGATGATTTGTCTATAGAAGAATCTCGCATAGCTAGCCCAGATGTTTACACTCGTCCAGAAGTGATCGAGTTTAAGAAAAAGAAATATCGCGTACCTAAAGTTTTGTTATCTGGTGATCACAAGAAAATTGAGGAGTGGAAGGTTGGGAGGAAGAAATAAGTAGGTGATGATTATTATTGTTACTTGCATTTGTTCTCATTATCTTGTACTATGTTAATGTAAAAGCAATGACGCTGATGACACAGCTGAGCTGAGAGAAGAAAGCTTGTGCAAGTAGAACTCTCCGGGAGAAACCCGTAATAACGGTAGCCGTGAAATACGGAAAGGTTTAGCATAGACTAAACAAAGTAAGGTGGTACCGCGATCAGATCGCCCTTACAATTTTATCAGTATTATTACTGGTGACATTGTAAGGGTGATTTATTTTTATGCAAAGAATATATATAAAACAAATTAGAGAGAATATTGGAAAGCAAGTCAAAATTGCTGGTTTTGTACACGTGATCCGAGATCAAGGAAGTATCAAATTTATACATATTCGTGATATTTCTGGCATTATTCAGGTTGTTGTAACAAAATCGTATGCGGAAACTTTCAAAATTGCGGGCTTACTAAATTTGGAGTCTGTTGTTGAGGTTATTGGTTTGGTAAAAGAACAAAAAAGTGCACCTGGAGGTATTGAGATTGATGCGGGGAAAATTGTTGTCTTATCAGCTTCTGTACCAGAGTTACCTATTCAAGTTGTCGAAAAAAATCAAGAAGAAGCTAGTCAGGAAGTTCGTCTAGATTCGAGATGGATTGATCTTCGAAAGCCAGAAAAGGCATTGATTTTCAAAGTCTGGACTGTAATGGAACAAGCCTTCAGAGATTTCTTTATCAAGAATGGTTTTATCGAGATTCACTCACCAAAACTCACGGCGAGCGCCACAGAATCTGGTTCTGAATTATTCAAAGTTAAATATTTCGATCAAGATGCATATCTTGCTCAATCACCACAACTATATAAACAAATGGCTATGGCGGCTGGATTTGAAAAGGTTTTTGAAGTTGGTCCAGTTTTTAGAGCCAATCCATCTGCCACTTCTAGACATGACACAGAATTTACAATGTACGATATTGAAATGTCTTACATTTCTTCGCATCATGATCTAATGGATATCGAAGAAAAAATGGTTATCGCTATGCTTACGGCAGTAAAAGAAAAATATGGTGATGAGATACAAAGGTTATACAACAGGGAAGTTGTTGTACCAAAAATATCTTTTCCTAAGCTTACCTTAAAAGAGGCTAAGGAAATTCTCGCTGGTCTGAAAATTCCTAATGAACGCGGCGATGATATGAGTCCCGAAGAAG
>CAIVGA010000001.1 GCA_903905325.1 uncultured bacterium | reverse complement strand
TTGCAGTTAATATCCTTTACATGAAAAGAAGGTTTCAAATCCTTTTTGTCAAGAATTTTATTAATCAAGGCTTCAGTTATCTTTTCTTTTTTGGACAATTTTGTCGAAATTGTATGAGCTTGAGAAAGAATCCAAGGTGACGATAAAACAAACTCAACTGAAGAAATCATACCTATAGATAATTGTGTGCCACTCTTTGTGCTTCCAGTTGAACTGAGTTGTCTATATAATTCAAATTCTCTTGTTGTAGTTTCAATAACCTTTCTCAGTGCTTTCTTGAGAGAAGCAACAATATTCTGTTGTCCAGAAAAATTGAGTCCTGAAGAACATAGTACTTCTGATGGATTAAAAGTTGAACCGCTATGTGACATATCAACCACAGAAGCATTCACGGCCGAACTGTGGATTTCTATTACGAGAACAAAGTTAGATTTTGATGTCTTTCTGGAAGCCATTGTCATTATTTTAGCTGGAAAACAGCGCCATGGGAAGTTGATAGCCAAGTATGTAAATTTAGTAAAAAGACCACTACGCTGATTAGGCGAGCACCGCCTTTATTCTTCTCACACCTGCTGAAACCGCCTCTTCCTTGAGAATTTTGAATTTCCACTTCCCTTCTGGTCCGGCAAGTTCGTTGGTATTTTTGACATGAGGTCCGCCACAGAATTCTTTTGAGTATGCAGAATCAATTGTATTTCCGACAAAATAAACAGAAATCTTGTCACCATATTTTTCGTCAAAGGAATGTCTAGCGCCAGTTTTCAAGGCTTCGTCAAGTGTCATTTCTTTCATATTCATAGGTAGAGCCTCTGCAATTTTTTTGTTTACAATTTCCTCAATTTTTTTCTTTTCGTCATCAGTCATTTTGGAACCGTGAGCAAAATCAAAACGTAGACGCTCTGGATTTATATTAGAACCTTTTTGCATAACAGCATCTCCAAAAATATCATGGAGTGCCTGATGAAGTAAGTGAGTGGCTGTATGATAACGAACCGTCATATCACTGGTATCTGCCAATCCACCTTTGAACTTTTGTTCAGCGCCGGAACGTGATAAGGCTTGATGTTTCCTAAATTCATTATTAAAAGAACCAACGTCTACTGTGACCATAAATTCTTTGGCAAGATCGATGATAAAATCTATAGGCAAGCCGTATGATGAAAAAAGTTTAAAAGCCTCAGTTCCTGAAATAGTTCCGGTATTAGACCCAGAACCAGATGACACCTGTTTTGCAATTTTTTCAAATTCCTTAGTACCAGAATCAAGTGCTGATGAGAACTTAGCTATCTCGGTTTTCAAAGTATTGATTATGCTTGGGTATCGATCTCTGATTTCTGGATATGTAACGCCGTAAGTTTCGACAATACATCCAATAATATCTAAGATATTTTTATCACTAAATTGCCTCAAATCTGTATTAATCACGGCTCGACGAATAAGTCGGCGTAGAATATAACCTCTGTCGGTATTTGATGGAACAACGCCTTCGGCAATCAGAAAACTTGCAGCTCGCATATGATCAGCAATAATACGCTGATTTCTAGTTTTTGAAGCCATTGTGGCTGCGTATTTTATAATATCTCTAAATAAATCAGTGTCGTAGATATTGTCAGCATTCTCTAGGGTCATTGTTAGACGCTCAAGACCGGCGCCAGTATCAACTGACGGCTTCACCAACTTTCCAACAATTTTTCCATCTTTCTTTTCGTATTGCATAAAAACATCATTCCAAACTTCCACAACTTCACGTACATCATCCATGTCAGCGTGAATAAATTGCTCATGAGTAATAGGTTTACCGCCATAAGTATTGGCGATATCGTAATACATCTCCGTATCTGGTCCGCATGGTCCATTGTCACCAGCTTCCCACCAATTCTTCGAGGCGGGTAAATAGAAGACACGTCCAGCTTCGTCTTTATTGAGAGTACTGACATCAGCACCTTCTACACCGTTTCTAGCAAAAATATCTTTCCAAATCTCTGCTGCATCATCATCTCGCAAAGCATTTTCATCTCCTTCAAAAACTGTAACATAAAGTCTGTTTGGGTTAAGACCAAGACCACGATCACCAACAACATCAGACGTAGAAGTTAAAAATTCATAACTCCAACCTATTGCTTCTTTCTTAAAATAATCACCAAGAGACCAATTACCCATCATTTCAAAAAATGTAGCGTGTGTTTTGTCTCCAACATCAGCCAAATCGACAGTTCTAATACATTTTTGAATATCCACGAGTCTTGTACCTGCGGGATGCTTTTTACCCAACAAATATGGTACAAGAGGCTGCATTCCTGCTGTATTAAAAAGGGTTGAATCAGTAACACCTTTTTCTTCAGATGTAACTAGTGGTGCAGATGTCAGCACCGCATGACCACGTTTAGCAAAAAACTCTAGGAATCGCTTGCGTATTTCGGCTGATGTAAGCATGGGAGAAGTGTAGCAGTCTATTTCATCGTTTTCAACCAAGCTCTGTACTTGATATCCATATCCTCAAAACTATTTTTGAGACATTTTACTGCATTTGAGCGGCGATTATGCGCGCCTCATCAAGTACGCGCTTGGAATCATCATCTTTCACACCGACTTGAATAAGAACAGCCGGATTGGCAACAATCTCCTTACATAAGATAATATTTTTGCTTAATAGTTGATTTTTCTGTTGATGAGTCAGAGTTGTCAAACAGGTTATTGGATAAAGATAATTCTTTTCTATCAACTCATGCAGGTTGCCGATACGTGGATAATTCCAACTAATCATCTTTAAATCCTTACATGCACCATAAGTTGTTGCTGTCTCAGTAAATTTTGTATTAGTGAATAAATATTTTTCTGAAAGCTTTCTCTTTACTCCTCCATAATCACATACAGTATCAACAATGTCATCAAATCTAGCTTTTACATATAAAGCTACTTTGATATCAGATTTTAAACCAAACTCGTTATGAAACTTCACTTCAGACATAGCCAAAGCATCTCCTTTCCAGGCAACGACATCAACCTCGTGCTCAACACAATTTCCCATAACAATTTGATCAGTTATAGCTTCATATCCCCACATCATAAAAATATGTGCGATAAACTTTTCAAACGGAAATCCGTCTGGACCAAGTTCAAACATAGCTCGACGTATAGAATATTTTATTGCAGCCGGATGAGATCTCTTCTTTAATAGCTCGAATGCACGATGGTATATGTCAGCTGTAGGCATTCCTTCCCACATTTCTCGTTCAATTTCATCCACAACTTCGTCTATGGCACCTTCTGTGGCACCAGCTTTTTTAAGAGAGTTCACTAGTTTTTCTTCCTCAAAGAGCTGAGAGGAACCATCTGACTTTGTAATTTTGATAAGGTGATTCATGGTTAAATAAACTAATCGTTCTTCTTCTCTCCAGATTCATCTGGCGAACCAATCTTGAATTTCATACCAAGAAAAGTACCTGTGCCAATTCCTAGGGCATATATAACTATAGCCCACACACTTCGCTGTGAATCCAATCGTGACAAAATATTGTAAAGCACTGTCATTGTCACGATTGTTACAAGAAAAGACAAAGTCGAAGCTGGCAACGCTCTATTTTTTGCAATATAACGCCAGTTTAGAGTAAGCAGAAAATCTTGCAAAATACCAGCAAAATAAAAAAGGATGATGTAGTAACCCATGTCTGTATTGTATCAAAAAAGTACCCATGTACCAACAGGATATGGATAACGTGCACACAAATATGACTATTGTGGTTTTGCGTAGAAAGGGCGCATTTATGTTTTCATAGGAACATTTAAGTTCAGAATACCTAGGAAAGCATCACTCTCTAAAACATCATTTTTTTAGATGCGAATCGTTCGCATTTAGAGCAAATCAATGTTTAGAGATAGTGTACCCAACCCTACTTAAAATAAGAATAGAAGCTATGAAAACAAATGCACCAATAATGCACACAAGGCTAAAAGATAACACCGCCCCCCAGACATTCCTCATCCTTGTACACAACTAAAGATTGACCAGGGGTAACCGCATCGATTTTCTCTTCAAGGAGTAAAGTAGAAATATTTTTTATAGTAGCTTTAACTAGGGGCTGTCTGTACCTTATCCTAATCATCACATCCTCTTTAATTGCTGGTGCGGATCTAACCCAGTTAGTTCTTGTAATCTTAATTGATGCAACCTTCGGACTTCCTACCTCACCATTATTTACTCTGTTAGACTTTAAACTTCTTGAGACCGTAATAGTATTCTTCTTCATATCTTTATCAATAACATAGTAAGCCTTATCATTTGGACCCTTTGAAGTAATTGTAAAACCGTGACGCTCACCTATTGTAAAAAGTAGGGTACCTGGATGAATCCCGATAACTTTTCCATCCTCATCAAGCACACTTCCTTTTTTTGTCTTCACATAATGCTTGAGAAATTCTTTGACGTCGACTTTACCAATAAAACACAAGCCTTGACTATCCTTTTTATCCGAATTTGGTAATCCAAACTTTGTAGCTAACTTCCGGACTTTAGGCTTGAGTAAATGTCCTACCGGAAATAATACATGCGGTAAATCGTTCTGGTTAAGCGTCCAAAGAAAATATGATTGATCTTTGTTCTTATCAACACCAGCTAACATAGAATAATATCCAACCTTTTTATAGTTAATATTCTTTGTATCAACTGGCAAGACTCTTGCGTAATGACCCGTAGCGATAAAATCAGCACCATGAGCCTTCGCCCACTTCCAAAACCCACCAAATTTTACTTCGCGGTTACACATAACGTCCGGATTTGGTGTACGACCAAGTGAATACTCTTTAATCATATAATCTATAACCCCTTGCTTATATTCCTTTACTAGATCGAGAGTAACAAAAGGAATGCCAAGATGTGCAGCCACTCTCATAGCATCACGACGTTCTTCCTTCCAATTACATTCAATCCAATCCGGTTGCCATACTTTTATATAAACACCTGTAACATCATAACCGTCACGTAAAAGTAACGCAGCTGAAACTGCACTATCAACGCCTCCAGAAAGGCCAACAAAAACTTTTTTCTTCATTATAGGTAGTGTGCCTTATTGGCTATATGTTCGTCAAATGTAATCGCGTAATGCATAACACCGTTTTTGTCCGACAAATAGAACCAAAATTTGGAAGAAGTAGGACTCACCGTATCTAGAATGGCATCAAGTCCAGGATTATCAATAGGGGTTGGCGTTAAACCACTATAAACATAGAGGTTATATGGAGAATCAACCGTCAAATCATTTAGTGTTAATTGGGAAGACGTTTTATTTAGAAAATAATAAAATGGTGGATCTACCTGTAGTGGCATTTTTGCATCTAGACGCTTCCACAGAATACCTGCAATAATCCTACGATCAATACTACTAGTTGCCTCTTTTTCTACTATTGAGGCCATGGTAATAATATCAGAAAATTTTCGCGAAGAAACTGATGTAGTTGCCAAATTTAAACTCTCTTGAATTGAAGATACTCTGTGACTAAAATTCGCCCTCATGGCAGAAACGGCATCATCAGGAGTTGTCGCACTAGTAAAATAATAAGTATCTGGAAACAAAAACCCCTCATAAGTTTTTGCTTGTGTTCTAAAAGAATCTCCATCAAACGCGGGAATTGCTTTTACTAAAATTGCTGAGATTTCTTGTGAAGATAATCCTTCTGGAATTGTGACCTTGATACGAGCCAAATCCTGTATACCATTTGATGTTCTGTATGCAACTCTAAGAACGGATTGAGGTTGATTAAAAGCATAATCACCCATAACAATACTTTTACTACCACCAATAAGAACAACAGCCACTTTATAGAAAAATTCAGAACGAATAATATTATGGCTATGCAAAATTTGCGCAGTCTCTGTAAGTGTTGAGCCAGATGGTATTTTTACGATTTTTCCAGATGGGAAATGCGATGGTGCTAGACAGAAAAAGACACCCAAACAAAAAGCTATTAAAACCACCAAAATCAAGGCAATCCATATGGAACGGCGGTGATACCAATGTGCAGGACCGAGTAAAAGCATAATTATATAGGTAAATTACTTGGAGCCTCGGCTTTCTTCGAAGGAACACGTTCGAGTGTTGGTGTAGCAGCTGTGGCCCCTGGAAAATGATAGATGGTTGCCAATTCTTCCGCATTCATAACAAGGGGCTTACCCTCAAAAGGAGGATGGAAATACGAACGACGCCTGTAGGCCATAAGTACACGCTCAGCATACCAGTGACTACGAATATTTTTAAAATCACTCCACGGATAATCAAGCCTCGTGTGCCACTTGTCTGCCGGTTTGATACCATTCATGTGCTGAGAGCCAAATTGCTTAAAGCCTCCGATAATTCCACCAATTCCAAACGGCTTTTGGAAAAATTCTTTTTTGCCAACATAAATGCAACGTATACCAACATCAAATGGATACTTTGTCTGGCTCCTTTCTATAGCCTCAGCGATCTCCTTTTCACCAGAAGAAATAGTCGGTGATTTTGTAAAACTCGTCGGCTTTCCCACTGAATCAACAATTGGATCACCTGCAACTTTGGAATCAGGATCACGCATAAGAATTTCATTTACCGCCTTTCTGGCGCCATCTTCCCAGTGATCGTGCATTTTAAATAAATGACCAGGTTTCTTTCTTTTTTTGTGTGCTTGAATTAATATCTGTACCCACACTTGCTGATTTGGGCCAACAGTACCTAGCCACTCAATGAATGGAACGAGAGGGTCAACCTTGAATTCCTCTTTTGGATCTTTATCAAGTCCGTAGTCGACATAAGTTTTTATAGGATAATGATCATCCTTGGTGAACTTCATTTCACAAGACCACATTTTCATAGTCTTTCGATCGTAGTGAAGAGAGCGCGAATAATCCTCTCTTTCATATATTTCAATTCCGGGAAATTGTGAGAAAAGTCCAGCCTGCAGACCGGCTTTTCGACGATCTTCAGTCCATATCATAAATTTTACATTTCCTTCAACTGAAATTATTTCTAATGAATACCATGGCCTTGTTTCACCATTCCAGTATTGTGCAAATTTATTTCCATCAGAAGTATTATGTAGTGCAGTCAAAAAAGACTCCATGGCTAACGGAGATTTTACCTGTTCCTTTGGCAACCGTATCTCAAGAACTGTATATTTTATACCAAGAAACTGTTCCGCACGTACGAACCTCACCCACAAATGCCAAAAGATATCACCCAATATAAATGCTAGTGCAATTGGAGACAGAGCAATAGCGTATTCAAGCACCTTAGGCGTTCCTACTGTGTTAAAAGTAGAAATCATTTCTGAAAATATAGGACCTAGTGACATAGCAATATTATATCACAGCAAATTATACGACGCATATGATGCGAAGATTTACTTCTATTATGCGCTGGCTGGAGAATACTTGCCTTCTTTGGTACGGATGAAATATTTTGGATTCTGGAGATTGACGACAACAGTATTTTCTTTGACATAACGTTCCTTCATAACCTTGTCGATAATGTCTTGTTTGGTCATAGGGCCTTGTTTGACAAGAATGTCGCGAATAACATCACGTACGACACCTGGAGCATAACCCCATTCTGCTAGAGCATAGAGTCCGCGACCAACTAGTACAAACCTCTTGTCTTTGATCAATTCATTGTGAGTCGTAGCAACATGGGCTTTCTTGTTAAACATCTTCTCGATTTGTTTTGCAACATCACGGAAATGTATAGGAGAGCCGTGCTTTCTGATCACAAGGAAAGCATAATCACGCATACCCTTTGTTTTTATATTTGGAGAATGTGCGACACCCCAATCACCAAGACTGTTCTTGCCAATATTTTTTGAAATTGACAACCAGCGTCTGACCACTTCCTGATTTTTGTATTTTTCTGAAGCATCCTCCAGATGACCCAAAAACTTGTTAATCATTTCTGATTCAGGTAAAAGATCTTCTGTTTTGAGACCAGTATAAAGTTTACGCAAAGTACTCTCGACTTTTTTGGCGAGTTCTTCATTGACGTGCCAACGATGTCTAAATTCATCATCCTCTTTTTGTTTATGAAAAGGCTCTCCGATCACCAAAAGAAAATGAATGTGATTTTGCAAACTCTTGTCTTTTGAAACATGGCCAAGGAAATCTTCCTCAACGACAATTCCACCCAAGCTATGGAGAAGCTCTTCTATCTCGACGAAAGCCGATTTTTCTTTCTTATATTCTTCTGATTTTCTAACATGGGCAATACCATAATTCTCAATCTGTCTTACACGCTCACGAGTAATTCCGTATTTCTTACCAATAGAATCAAGTGTCATGCGCTTTGTA